>PWNY01000061.1 GCA_003557805.1 Bacteroidales bacterium
CAGCACCAGGTGCTTCCAGACATCCCCTATGTTACCGTAATGTCTGTAGGTCATTGTTTTATGAATATTCCTGGTTTTTGACGGCTATTACCAGCATTTCGTAATCACTGGTGCTGAGGCTGTAATCCCGGGAAAAATCTCCCAGCCTTGCTGCGAAGATCTCAATGTCTCTGTACCCCAATGATTTGAGCAGCCATGTTATTTCACTTGGCACGTAATATCTTTCATTGCAAACAAGCTCATGTTTTTTACCGTTGTCATCAACGAAGGTGGTTATATTATGGTCCCTGAATGTCATCAAATCGAAGCTGTTTTTGCTGTACTCTGCACCATCTCCTTTATCCCTGGTGTGAAAATTTTCAATTGAATGAAATAGGGGGAAAAGCCCGTTAAGGGTTGTGAATATAAACTTTCCGGAGCTTTTTAATGAGCGGGTCACACTTTTCAGGATCTCAAAGTTCATCTCGTCGGTCTCCATCAGGGGAAAGCCGCCCTCGCAGAGCATAATTGCCATGTCAAACTCCTGTTTGAATGGCAGATTTCTTGCGTCACGGACCTGGAAATCTATTCTGACCCCAGCCTTATCTGCCTTTTCTCTTGCCTTTTTTAGTTGATTTTCGGAAAGATCTATCCCGCTTACGTTATAGCCCCTTTTTGCAAGTTCTATTGCATGCCGCCCTGTGCCACAACCGACATCGAGTATACTGACCGACCTGTCATATCCGGCTTCCTGCTCAATAAAGTCACACTCTCCTCTGGTACCCTTTGTGAACTCTTCCTGGTCGTACCTGTTGGCATAGTTTTCAAACATAGCCTCGTACCACTGTTTCTTTTTCATACTCTGCTTTAAATAATGGATATTCTTATTGGGATATTATATACCTGTATTCAAGCTCTTCGATTACCGTCATGGTTTGCTTTGAAAAACCAGGCAAGCCACCGTTTGCTTTATTAACCGCTTCGTTATACCTGCGAAAGAATGCAAAGGGGTTGCCCACTTCACTTACAAGTTCATCCTTGCCATATTCCTCGATTATCAGATTTGCCATATAAAAACCCACCGGGTGCCCGCTCATTGGCAGGCTCTGGCGCAGAATAGTGCCGCTCTTCTCAATAGAGTGAATATTTTCTGCCACACCCGAAAGAAGGCTGTCAATCTTTTCTATGTAGGAAGGTGCATTCTCAACCATCCTGTTCCAGCTTTCCGAGAGGAAGTACAATGGGCTGGACTCCTTTCCCAGCAGTATCTCCTTGTCGATCTGATCCGCAATTCCTTCGCACTGTATCTGGTCCATTACCCAAATTAGGTCAGCCTCTTTATCACTTATATCTTCAGGCTCATACTCCAGCTGCATGTTCCGGTAATAATGGTGGAATTCATGCGCCAGCATTAGTGGGAGCATCTCTCCAAGATCTTTTGCAAATAAAATATCTATTACTACCGGCAGGTAACCGCGGGCATCGTATGCGAAGACTAAAAATGAAACCGGTGGTGATTTTTCAACGCTTTTATCCGGCAGGTACTCCAGTGCTTTTTCAACAGATAGTCTCATCAAACTGTCTTTGTTTGATTGAAGAATGCCGGCAAATGCCATCACCTCCTCTTTCTGGTTGCCTGATTCCCTGTAATGCTCAATAAGCCCGGCATTCACTTTGCCATTCTCAATTGCATCCTCAAGCTTCTTTACTCTTGATGGCATAAAAGCCAGCCTGAAATGGTCAATGAAATGATCCCGGGAGAATTCAGACTCTGTCAGCACCTTATACCCTGGGGTTGAGAACAGTGCTTCCCAGGTATCCGGTGCAGGTTCGCCATCTTCTTCCAGTATGTTTATGATAGAGTAAAAATACTCTGTGCCGGAAATGTCAAATTCTCCACTCTTATTTTCTCCTTGCGGGCCGGAGCAGGAGGTAATAATGCAAATGATTATAATGAAGACAAAAACAAGGTGTTTCATTGATATTTCAATTTTTGATTTAGCTTTTTATGATCTTTTAAAAAGCATTGTTGAGCAACATACATTTTCTGACATAAGCACTTCGTACTCCCGGGCCTGATTGTTTATATACCCCATGAACAGTTGCTTTTTGCGGGGATATTTTTCTGCAAGTTCCTCACAGCGGCGGGTGATTTTTCCCATCTCTGCACTGCATGTGCTTTTGAAATTTTCATCTCTTCCAATAATTTCCTCATCAACAAGGCTCATGCCTGCCGAAGTTGTCTGCCTTATCAACTCTTTACGGGTATATATCGAAGGATGCTTATAGTCCTTGTTATCATAAATATAGCCGTCATCGATTATTATGCTCCCATTCACTTTTAGATATTCAGAAGCCTTTACAAGGCCCTGTTGGTGGTTTCCCAATACCCTGCCTGTTGCTGCCAACACTACTACATCATATAAGTCCCTGCTAATATTTTCAGTTCTTATATCTCCGGTTTCAAAACGGCATAAATCATCAACACCGTATTCGGCCGCCTTCTTCCCTGCAAATTCGATAAAATCACTCATTGCATCTATACCATGACACAGACACCCTAACTCCCTTGCAATCCCTATAGAAACAGCCCCCTTGCCGCATCCCAGGTCAAGCACCTTCAACTGCCCGCACTCTTTGTGATGCTTACTTATAAGGCGAACAATAATATCAGGGTCTGCACCTATCTCCCAGAAGTCCTGCAATATATATGGAAGGTAGGGGATAAGACCTGTATTGTTTCCGTCCAGTGATTCGGTTATGCTCTGCTCAACTGTTTTCATGCAATTGAAAAAGTTGCTTTACTTTGTGAAAATAAAAAAACTCGTAAGATCACTGAAGTTTCCGATTATTGCCTTATTGCAAACGGACCTGGGATTTACCCCGTGGTTGTAAATTACAGCCTGCATTCCAAGATCCCGTGAAGCTTTTATCTCTGACTTGGGGTCATCACCTATTACAAGAACGGTTTCATGTTTGTAACCGTTCTCCCTGCAGATATGTTCAAATACCTCTTTTTTTGTGATGTTGCTTACTTCAGGGTCAATGATGAAGATCTCATGGAAATCATTCTCAATACCAAGGCCACTGATCTTGCTTAGTTGCATATTTGTAAAACCTTTGGTTACCAAATATTTAACGCATTCAATCTCCCTGAATGCCTGGTACCCCTCAAATGCCTGTATGGGATCATCATAGGTTAGTACCGATAGCAGTTCAATACATTTTTTATAAAGGTTTTCGCTGAAATTATATTCCCCGGCAACATCCTGGAAAGGGCGCCGCATTATCTGCTCCCTGATCAGCCCGGGATCCCCTTTATATTCGCCGCTTGTTTCAATAAGACAAAACAGCCCGGCAAACAGCTTGTTGCCAATTGAACTTACAGGGTATATCGTATTGTCAAGGTCTGCTATTATGGCTTTGATCTTCATATTACAATTGCCTGGTCTGGCAGATAATCAGACGGTTGATCCAAGATTACCTTTTGTGCTTAATTCACGATCAGTTTATAACTTTTTTTGTAATTATCAGTTCTTATGCTTACAAGGTAGATGCCTGTTTTTAAAAGGCCTGTTGTGTTTATCCTCATGCTCGTTCCAGTTACAGTTTCAGAATAGACAATTTGTCCCTGCATGCTGGTTATAATGACACTGACAGGGTTATCCCTGTAATAATTAAATTCAAGCCTCAGTTCCTGACCCCTTGAAACAGGGTTTGGATAAAGTATGGTCTCAAGAACATTATCTGTGTTTGATTCTTTGATATCAAGTGTATGATCAACTATATCCCTTGTCCAGTCATACCATTGCAGGTCAATATTTGCAGTCTGTTTTACACCCTCAACTAACCTTAGCCGGTAATCAAAATGCGCGGTACGGGTCTCTTCACCTTTGTATATATAGCTGGTGTTGGTAACAACGGCGAATACAACACCATTTGCAGGTGGGGTTTCCAGTCGCAAACTTAGCTCTCCCCCGTGTACGATCTCACTGTAAACCGGTTGGCCTTCCTCGTCACGATAACAGATCTGAAGCGTCATATCTGCATCTACCGGCAAAAACTCAAGTGTCACAATATCTCCCTCAACATGCAAAGGTATCTGGTTTGCACCTGTCCAACCAGGAGTTGTTCTGTATTCAGGGGTCAACAGACCGCTTCCATCGTTGACTGTCTTGACGTAAGGGGTTGCAAACCATGGATCGGGGTTTAGCCACGATGGCTGCCATTCAGCCTCAATTCTCAAACCGAAATTTGAATCCAGCAGACCTTTCATTGCACCGGTCCACTTACCCATGTCAAGGAGAGCCTGCTTTGCACGATACTCTGAAATAAGCCTGCGCATCTGTACATCCCCGAGCCCACCGGCCATTCCTTCAAGAACCCTGCCGGGGGCGTGCCTCCATATCCATGCAACACTTTCAACTCCCAGAGTCATCCCCAGGAATGTAGGGAATATATTACCATACTGTGTGCCGCCAAGCAGGTTGCGCCATGTACATATCTGCTGCCCACCTTCGAACCTGTTAACCCCTTCGGCCGAAGGCCCGCCGAAACTGCCGTCCTGCAGCCACCCGCTGTAGGTCTCAATTGGCATGAATGGAGCCAGCAGTGCAGGGGCATTAAGGAAGCCCATTGAACTGAAATCACCTGACCTTTCAGCATCTGCCTCCTGCTGCAGCCAGGTGTTGCCTCCCTCATGGAACCATGCTGCCTGTTTTACTCCAGGCATATCTGCAAGTACAGAATGTATACCTTCATGCACTACCGCTCCCATCTGGAACTCCCTGTCGGAGTAAGGGCAATCAGGATCAAAGCTGTAAACGGGATAGTATGAGAGCAGCACCATTGGCCAGCTCTCGCCCTGGAAATTAATTGAGCTCTGCCATCCCCCGAGGTCAGTGTTTGATTCATTGTCTGTGTTAAGACCTGAGCCGTATAGGTATATGGCACTACGGTAACCTCTTCTTGCCCTCTTGTCAGGCGGCCAGCCCATCACTTCACGGAAATATTCAAAATCCTCATTCATCCGCTCAAGCATTGGAGTTATTGCACTTTCTGTAACCAGTGGATTTTTATCAGGTCCCCAACG
>PWNY01000302.1 GCA_003557805.1 Bacteroidales bacterium
ATAAACCTGGAGTTTGTTGATACTGACTTTCCGTTATTCCGCCTGGCAGATGTTTACCTGATGTATGCCGAAGCCGTTCTCAGGGGCGGAACAGGTGGTGACATGGCAACAGCAGTTGAATATGTCAACAGGGTTAGAGAGAGAGCCTTTGGCGACGACTCGGGTAATATCAGCAGCGGAGACCTTGACCTTGATTTCATCATTGATGAAAGAGGCAGGGAACTATACTGGGAGAGCCACAGAAGAACCGACCTTGTACGCTTTGGAATGTTTGCCGGGGACGCATATATCTGGTCATGGAAGGGTGAGTCACGTGACGGTCTTGCAACAGACCCGAAGTTTAACATCTTCCCGCTTCCTGATGCTGATGTAAATGCCAACCCCAACCTTACGCAACATTTAAACTATTAATAACAGAAGACAAAAACACAGATATATGATGAAACAAGCAGCAATAATTCTAGCGACGATATTCGGTCTTGTCATCCTGCACTCCTGTGAGGAAGACAAGGATGTCGTCCTTAACATGGACCATGCAACGGCCCCTGCATTTGTGTCTCCATCTGCGGGTGCATCCTTTACCCTCTCGGAAGAGCAGGAGGGGGATGTCGTAATGACTATTGAATGGGAAGCGGCAGACTATGCAACAGAGGGCATGCCTCAAACAAGATACCTGCTGCAGGCAGACCTTGCAGCAAACAATTTTGAGGATGCCACAACCATCATTGACATTGCAGAAACCCGCGACAACTCCTTTGAGATGACAGGGGGGCGGTTGAACACCATTGCCATTACCCGTATGGGGATAGCCCCTTTCGAGACAGGAGAGATATCATTCAGGGTACTGGCATTCCTGACCAGGGCAAGTGAGCACACCTGGATGTATTCACAGCCTGTTACTATTTCGGTAACACCTTTCGAGCAGGTAATTGAAGCCGACATCCTTAATGTACCCGGCAGTTACCAGGGATGGAGCCCGGATAACGACAATACTGTTATATACTCCCTTGCCATGGATGATGTGTACGAGGGATATATGTATTTCCCTGAGGATCAAACAGAGTTCAAGTATGCAATGGGTGACTGGGCCACCAACTGGGGAGACACCGGAGCCGACGGCACTCTTGAACCGGACGGAGCCAATATAGTTTCCGGGGATGCGGGTGTATACAAGCTTAATGTTGACCTGAACGAGCTCACCCATGAATTCCTCCGGACCGAATGGTCAATGATAGGTGATGCCGGCTCCGCACTTGGAAACTGGGATACCGATATCCCAATGGAAGTTGACCTTGATCATTACGATGATACCTGGAATACACGCCTGACAGCTGTTGTACAGCTGGGCCCGGGAGAGTTCAAGTTCAGGGCAAACGCCGACTGGGACCTTGACCTTGGTGTTGACACTGATGATGTGCTTTCTTATGGTGGTGCCAACATAGTTGTGGAAGAGGCTGGCACATACATGGTGGTTCTTGACCTGGGAGGCCCGCTTTACCGTTATGAACTGATACCACAGTAGTGAGAAGTTAACCAGTTACTGTAAGTTTTCACTATCTGTAATCAGGCAGTCTACAGAAACAGGGATGCAGCAGCGTCCCTGTTTTTTTTAAAATCGCTCTTCAACCTCTACCACCCTGAACACCTTATCCCCCCTGCGTACAAGTTGCGGAATCTTTACCGAGCACTTTTCCCCCTTGGGTGCAGTTTCAACGGGGCGGTCATCCAGGCGTATCTCATCCGGGCAGTGCTGGACAACACCGGTTGTAGGGCCTGTTATCATTAACTCTTCCCCTTTGGAGAATACATTTGCCTCAACGCTTATTTCAGCAACTCCCAGTTTTGAGAAGTAGTTGGTGATCTTACCAACATACTCCTTGCGGCGGCTGGCCTGTGAACCATACCTTGCAGACCACTCCCCCATCCTGCGACCGAGGTAGTAGCCGTCCCAGAACCCACGGTTAAAAACCCTGCGCAGTCTTGCGGTCCACTTTTCGACCCTCTCCCTGCTGTATGTCCCGTCAAGGAAGGCATTCACGGCTTCACGGTAACACTCGCTAACTGTCTTTACATAGTCAGCACTGCGCCCCCTGCCCTCTATCTTGAATACCTTCACACCTGCATCCATGATCTTGTCTATAAAACCGATGGTACACAGGTCCTTTGGTGACATGATGTATTCATGATCGACCTCCAGCTCATATCCCTCCTCCCTGTCTGTTACCAGGTAGGACCTCCTGCAAAGCTGAAGGCATTCGCCCCGGTTTGCAGAGTAATTCATATTGTCCAGGCTCAGGTAGCACTTACCGCTTATGGCCAAACAGAGTGCCCCGTGCACAAAGACCTCAAGCTTTACTCTCTCTCCCCCGGGACCCCTTATATCCTCCCTCTCTATACCGCGGGCAATGTTATAAACCTGTTCAAGACTCAGTTCACGGGCAAGGACCATAACATCACCATACCTGGAATAGAACCTTACAGCCTCAAGGTTAGTAATATTGCACTGGGTGCTTATATGCACCCTCATACCCTTGCTGCGGGCATACTCCATCACGGAGATATCCGATGCTATGATGGCAGATACCCCTGAGTTTAAAGCCTGGTCAACAAATGAGCGCATCTCACCGATCTCATCGTCATAAATAACCGTATTAAGTGTCAGGTAGCATTTTATACCGTTATCCCTGCATATTCCTGCAATCCTGTCCAGATCTCCTAAAGTGAAGGTCCTTGAGGAACGGCTCCTCATATTGAGCTTTCCTGCACCGAAGTATACAGAATCAGCCCCACCCTGTATTGCTGCCATCAAAGACTCATAAGAGCCGGCAGGGGCCATTATCTCAACATCGCTTTTAGTCATCAGGCTAATTTTTTTATAAAGATAAGCGTTTTGAAAAAGAGATTTTTATTCAAAGAATTAAACACTATTTTTGCCATAAATCAAGCCGCCGTGAAAAACAAGAATGTAAAATATGAAGACCTGGGCCTTATAGATTATAAACAGGCCTGGGATTACCAGGAAAAGTTGTTTAATTCAATAGTTGAACAGAAGGTTATAAATCGCTCCGGGCAGGGCAGTGTAAAACCAACCGGCAACTACCTGCTGTTTTGCGAACACCCCCACGTATACACCCTGGGAAAGAACGGTTCAGAGAACAACCTGCTGGTTAATATGCTGGAACTGCAGCAAAAAGAGGCAACCTATTACAAGATAAACAGGGGCGGGGATATTACCTATCACGGGCCCGGGCAGATAGTGGGCTACCCCATACTGGACCTGGATAACTTCTCGCCAGATATACACAACTATGTTGCCAACCTGGAGGAAGCCATCATCAGAACCATAGATGAGTACGGCCTGAAGGGAGAGAGGTTAAAGGGTGCATCGGGAGTATGGCTGGATGCAGGTTCGCCCAGGGCGAGAAAGATATGCGCTATCGGCATACGCAGCAGCCGCTGGGTTACAATGCACGGTTTTGCATTCAATGTAAATACCGACCTCAGCTATTTTGACCTTATCAACCCCTGCGGGTTTACAGACAAGAAAGCCACCTCCATGCAGAAAGAGCTGGGCCGGGAGTTCAGCCTCGACAAGGTAAAGGAAAAGCTAAAAACCCACCTTGCATCACTAATAGGTATGAATATTGTCTGATTTAGGGTAAAGGCAAATAATATCTTTAGCCTTGCATAAAGAATTATTGTCAGTTCTTCAGGTCAACATTGTATACCTTAAGGTTATCGATCATCCCGTTAAAATAACTGCCGCCCCGTTTGTGGCGTCCCAAAAGGTTGGTGAACCTGCCTGCGCCAACTCCAAGGCTGCGCAAAACTATATCCTGATTCTCCCCTATAAAGTCACCATCAATATACATACGGGCTCCATCCTTGCCAAAGTAAACCTCAAGGCCTGTCCACCGCTCCCGGTTTAGCTCACCGCTTGTTGATATTTTCTCTTTTGTACCGTTATTGTTGAATACCAGTGCAGCATTGCCATCTTCATCACGGGGTGTAAAATAAATCTCCCTGTTTGCCCTGTTGCCAAAATAGAAAACCGGCTGACTTTCTTCACCCCCTTTCCATAAAACATCGACCAGCAGTGACATCTCTACATGATCAGCAACATCCCCCTGGAGTTCAACGAACTGGTCATTTCCGTTCAGTGAAAGGACACTGCCCCTGTCCCGGACATTAATTATCTCAGCACCATTAACCAGGTAGCCCCAGGTAATACCAAAATCATCCCATGCCATATAGGGGTGATCCCTGTCAAAACGCATCTCCATGTAAAGGCCCGAGAAGTCCATGTCATCCTCACCCGGGTTTTTACCCGAACCCCAGCTCCAGGATAACCATCTGCCCTGGGTGATATCCTGCCCTTTGGCAAAATGGTGATCCATCATGGCAGTTCCGGATGCATTATCACCATACTTGATCGCTATACCTTTCAGGGTGGTATGGCCGCTGTTGGTATTGCCACTCTCAAGCAGGGCGTGTTCTGCTACCTTTGCATAGCCTGACAGTACAGAATTGTTATTAATACGGCCAAAATCACGTACCCTTGCGTAATCTTTCACTGAAGCACCACTCTCAACAACTGCATGGCCGCTGACGATCGCCTTACCTGACACCGATGCATTTTCAACCACAGCATGATCCTCGATGCGTGCATAATCCAGTACTTCAGAGTTGCCAATCACAAACGCACCGGGACCTACATAGGCAGTTTCTGAAACAGTGGCACGGTCATCAACGAATCCTCCCCCGTTCGGATGCGCCCCACCCGGGATCCCTGCAAATTTTTCCCTGTGGTATGCTGCCATCTTATCAAATGGCTTTGCCCCTTCGAACCTTACAATGTATGGAAATGGATCCTGGCTGCTTTCCCTGACATCACCTACCATATCAATTGCCATAATGGTATCCGGTATGGCAACAACAGTAAAATAGAGTCTCTTTTCATCTGGCTCAAGGCTAAAGGAGAGGGATTCACCATTGCGTATTATATCACTGTAGCGGGCCTTTCCCTCACTATCCACTGCAACCAGACCACCGTACCATGCA
>PWNY01000236.1 GCA_003557805.1 Bacteroidales bacterium
AATACAGTTGCAACACTGCCTGACTTCTAGGGAATGTTGTCACGAACTTATGTAAACGATATTGATATCAGCAAGATAAAAACAAACCAGCCCGCCGAGGTAGTGGTGGATGCTTTTCCCGACAGGACATTTACAGGCTTCGTAACCGAGGTTGCGAATATCGGAGAACAGAGGCCCAACCAGGACGCCAGGGTATTTGAGGTAAGGATTGAGATCAATGAATCCGACACCATTATGAGGCCGGCAATGACCACGAAAAACACCATTATAACACATGTTGAGGAGGATGTGTTGTTCATACCGATCGAAGGTATACATACCCAGGACGGAGTTAGCTTTGTTTACAGGTGCGGGGGCGGAAACAGGGTCTACAAGCAGGAGGTTATTACAGGTATGCGCAATGAGAATGAGATAGTGATACGCCAGGGACTCACTGAAGATGACATGATCCATCTCACGGTTCCGCCTAATGCTGACGACATGCCAGTCACACGGCTTCAGTCTGCTTTACACACAGAATAACAAAAAGTCATATGCCGTATCTTGAAAAATATTATCACAACTTCAATATAGCATTTGAAGCTGTCCTGGCAAACAGGTTCCGTTCAATACTGACAGCTTTGGGCATTATTTTCGGGGTGGCCGCAGTTATTGCCATGCTGGCAATAGGTAATGGCGCACGCCAGGAAATCCTTGACCAGATGAAGATGGTCGGTATCAATAATGTCATTATTCGCCCAATTTATGCAGAAGATGACAGCTCGGACGAAACCCTCAGGGGAAGGTTCTCACCCGGGCTGACCCTGCAGGATGTAGAAAGTATAAAAAACATCATTCCGACTGTGCAGAGGGTGAGCCCTGAGGTTGAGATAAGTGCATTTGCAATGGTGGGAGATATACGTAGACCCGTGAGGGTAGCCGGGATTACCCCGGAATATTTCGATGTGTTTTCACTTGGCCTCTCACGAGGCAAGATGTTTACAGAGGATGATATGGCGGAAGGTGCACCTGTGGCTGTTATAGGTAACAACATCAGGGCAATATTCTTCGGCAATACTGACCCCATAGGCAAGCAGATAAAGGCCGGGAACAACTGGCTTACCGTCATCGGGGTTGTCGAGGACCGCATGGTTACTGAAGACGCTGTCAGGAGCCTGGGAGTTAGCGAGTTTAACAATGTTATTTATACCCCTGTACAGACAATGCTGTTAAGGTTCCAGGACAGGTCGGTGGTAAAGTTAGAGGAGATACAGAGAACACGCAGTGGAGGAAGAGGCCGTGGCGGAGTTGTCATTATAAATACAGGCAACAGCAATGGCAACGGCGAAATGCAATATGAAAACTACCATCAGCTAGACAGGGTTGTGGTTCAGGTCGAAAGCTCTGACCAGCTTGTAACTACCGCTGATGTAGTAAGACGAATGCTGATAAGAAGGCATAACCAGGTTGGGGACTTCGAGGTTATTATTCCCGAACTGCTGCTTGAACAGGAACAAAGAACTCGCGATATATTCAATATAGTGTTGGGGGCTATCGCGGGAATATCCCTTGTTGTAGGGGGAATAGGGATAATGAACATTATGCTCGCCTCGGTCATGGAAAGGACAAAGGAGATCGGTATAAGGCTTGCCGTCGGGGCAAAAAAGACCGATGTGGTGTTCCAGTTCCTTTCAGAGTCAACATTAATAAGCGTTGCCGGTGGCATAATCGGTATCTTTTTAGGGATTGGACTTTCAAGGTCAATAATGCATATTACAGATATATTGACCATTGTATCAATGGCCTCGATCATCATATCTTTTGGAGTTGCAGCCACCGTAGGTATAGCATTCGGGTATATGCCTGCAAAAAAGGCAGCGGCCAAAGATCCTGTCACTTCCCTTCGCTACGAATAACAAGCTTCATGGAAAAGCTGGAACTGCCAGCCCTATGAATTGTTCCCGGTCTTCATTATATTTGTATCTGGTGTGGTGAAATTTTTGTTTAACCAATAGGATACAGTTATGAAAAAATTCGCAGTAGTTTTATCAGGAAGCGGTGTTTTTGACGGGGCTGAGATACATGAGGCAACCCTCGCAATGTATGCCATAAAGAAACAGGGTGCAGAATATGATGTCTTTGCTCCCGATATGGAACAGTTCCATGTAGTAAACCATATTACCGGCGAAGATATGAAGGAAAAGCGGAACGTGCTGGTTGAGGCAGCAAGGATTGCCCGCGGCAAGATAAAACCACTAAATGAGTTTGATCCTGCCGCTTATGATGCCTTGTTGTTCCCCGGTGGTTTTGGGGCTGCAAAAAACCTTTCCACATTCGCGATTGATGGCCCGGATTGCAGAATAAATATAGACGTCGAGAAGGCAATAAAAGGAATGCATTCAGCCGGGAAGCCCATAGGAGCGCTTTGCATTGCCCCTGTATTGCTTGCAAAGATGCTTGGCAAAGTAAAACTCACCATTGGCCAGGATGAAGGCACGGCTAAAGCCGTGGGCGTAATGGGTGCCGTTCATGAAACCACAGACCATGGACAGGTGGTTATGGATGAAGAGAACAAGCTCTTTACAACTCCCTGCTATATGCTGGATGCAGATATAGCCCAGATTGGAGAAGGTGCCTTTAATATTGTAAATGCGATGTTAAAACAGCTGGAAGGCTAATCCAGCCTGGCCTCATTGCCAAAGGAGCCGGAAAACACAAGCTCCCCGAACGGTTTGCGAACACGAGGGGCTTTTTCCATCTTTACAAAATCCCCCTCAAGGCTGTCAGGGCTATCCTGGTAGCCAAGGGCCATCATTGTCAGAGGTACATAATCTTCAGGTATTGAGAACAGCTCCCTTGCCTTATCTGCACTGAACCCTCCCATCTGGTGAACAACCAGGCCCTCGGCCTCTGCCTGGAAAGTAATGTATGCCATACTCTGGCCAACATCATACTGGTAAACCTTATTAGTACCTCCCTTTGAGGAAGACTGCTTTCCAATTGACATAATCAGAACAGCTGCACTTTTTGCCCAGTCCTGGTTAAACTTCACCATGCATTCATAGAGTTTGTCCCAGCTATCATCCCCCTTTTCCCCTACAATGAAACGCCATGGCTGTTCGTTGAAACTCGAAGGTGCCCAGCGGGCCGCCTCAAAAATCCTCCGGAGTTTTGCAGGGTCCACTTTTTTTTCACTGAAGGACCTGGGGCTCCATCTGTTTTTTATAATTGGGTGAATGTCAAGATTTGTAATTGCTGGTTTTTTCATATATCTATATATTTATGTGTTTGTTTAATCTATCGGCTAAAAAATACAACAAAGCAGGCTTGCTATTGTTTATCACCCCAATATTAACAAAGTATTTATCTTTGCGTGTCATATTAACAGAATTATTCAAATGAATTTTATCGAAGAACTCAAATGGAGGGGCATGGTACACGACTTTATGCCCGGCACCGAAAAACAGCTGGAAAAGGAGATGACCACAGCATACGTGGGCATTGACCCAACAGCCGACTCGCTGCATATAGGCCATATGGTGTCCATAATGTTGTTGAAACACCTTCAGCTGGCAGGCCACAAGCCAATAGCACTTATTGGAGGGGCAACCGGCATGATCGGGGACCCCAGCGGAAAGAGCGAAGAGAGGAACCTGTTGTCTGAAGAGGAGTTGCGTCATAATGAACAGGCGATAAAAGAGCAGTTGCTGAAGTTCCTGGATTTTGACCAGGGCCCAAACAAGGCCGAGATAGTGAACAATTACGACTGGATGAAGGATTTTACTTTTCTTGGGTTTTTAAGGGAGGTAGGCAAACACCTTAGCGTCAACTATATGATGGCAAAAGACTCGGTCAAAAGCAGGCTCGAAACCGGGATATCCTTCACAGAGTTTACATACCAGCTTGTCCAGGGCTATGACTATCTTTTCCTTTATCAGAACAAAAACTGCAAGCTGCAGATGGGCGGCAGCGACCAGTGGGGCAATATAACCACCGGTGCAGAGCTGATAAGGAGAAAAACAGGAGGAGAGGTGTTCGGTCTTACCTGCCCCCTGATAACCAAAGCCGACGGCAACAAATTCGGAAAAACAGAAAGGGGTAATGTGTGGCTTGACGCCGAATATACCTCTCCATATCATTTTTACCAGTTCTGGCTCAACTGCACGGATATTGACACTGAACGATACATTAAGATATTTACCCTAATGCCGAGGCAGGAAATTAAGGAGCTGATCGCAGAACATCAAAAGGCGCCCCACCTGAGACAGCTGCAGAAAACACTTGCCGAAGACATAACCATCAGGGTGCACGGCAGGCAGGCATATGAAACCGCCGTTGAGGCATCGTCAATACTCTTTGGTAAGGGCACTGCCGACGCTTTGCATAAAATTCCTGAAAAAGTTCTGCTTGCGGTATTTGAAGGTGTGCCAATGTTTGAAATTCCTGCTGAAGATATCAGTGCCGGTATCGATATGGTTGAGCTGCTTGCCGGCAAAACATCAGTTGCAAAATCCAGAGGCGAGGCGCGAAGGATGTTAAAAGAGGGCAGTATAAGCATCAACAAGGAAAAAGTCCCGGAAACGGCAACCGTTGACAAGGCTTCACTGATAAACAACAAGTATATCCTTTTGCAAAGGGGCAGGAAAAATTATTACCTGGTAAGGGCGGTAATCTAAAACAGGGATGATCCGGAAGGCACATTAACAGTCGGGGGTGTTGCGGTGAAGGTTTTAAAATCATATCTTTACAACACACCAAAACCATTTAGCTATGACCGATTTAAACCTCAATCTCGACAACCTTGAAAAACTAATCCCTGAGTCATTTACCCAGGAGCAGAAGGCAAAAGCCAAAACCCTCTTTTACAAGGAGCTTGCACTTAGGGCACACCGTTTCTACAACGGTAAAATGCAGACCCTTCCCAAGGCACCCGTAATGGGATTCAACTGGTTCAACACCTGGTATACCCCGGGGGTTTCAAAGATCTCAACAACCATCCGTGACAACAATGACAGCTCGTATGAGCTTACCAACAGGGGCAACCTGGTTGCGGTCGTGAGTGA
>PWNY01000272.1 GCA_003557805.1 Bacteroidales bacterium
GATCTGTTCACGGTTCTCAAATACCTCTTCCAGGTTGTCGGTCGAACTTGAAAACTCCTCAAGCTTTGAGTTGAGCTCCTCTTTCATCTCCTGGCCTATCTGGTTGGCTCTTTTGGAAATAATAACAACTGACTGGTAGAGGTTCCCGGTGTCTTTGTCAAACTCCCTTAGGTCCCGGGTAACTGTGGTTATCTCTGTTTTCAGCTTTTTATAATCCATTTCAATGCTTTTGTTGATTATTGTTTACTGGTTGCTGTATGTTGTCTGATCAGATTCCTGCGTACTGTTTTCCCTGAACGAGGCAATTACAGAAGTCGCCCTTTCATGCATACTGCTTGCCTGTTCAATAAATTCACTATCAGGGTACCGCCTTGCAAATTCATTATATGCAGAAACCACCTTTTCAAAACGTTCCTCCTGTCTTTGCGGTATGCTGTTGGATGCATATTCATAGTATGACTTAACAGTCAGGAACATTGCCTCTTCCCTGTACTTGCTGTCTGGAAAGTCCCTTATCATGGTCTCAAAGGTTGTTGCCGCGGCTACGTAATCTGTAATATTATAGTACATCTCACCTGTCTTGAACCGCTTTTTCTCAAGCTTCAGCCTTAACTCGTCTATAAGTTCATTGGCGTTGCTCACCCTGGGGCTTTCAGGGTAACGGTTGATAAAGTTTTGCAGCTCCCTGATTGCCTGCCTTGTATTTGTCTGGTCAAGTGAATACCGCGGAGATTCAAGATACTGGCAGTATGCACTCAAAAAGAGGAACTCCTCTGCATGTTCACTTTGAGGGTAAGCATCAACGAATGACTTAAAATAATGGCTTGCCAGGGTATACTCGCGGTTGCGGAAATGAGCCATGGCGAAATAGTAACTTATTGTCTGGGCCCGCGAGGTACCACGGTATATTGGCATTATATCGGCAAAAAGCGTTATGGCCCTGCTGTAATCGCCCTCATTATAATACTCGAGAGCTTTTTCATACTTCAGTTCATGGTCGTCACTCTTGAGCAGTTTCTGATACTGGCTGCAGGATTGTCCTAATACGAGCACTGCAGCTAAAAGAGTTATCCCAAAGAGAAATTTTGCACCTACTGGTCTTAGCATGAATTTATCCGCCTTTTATTGATAGTGTAATAAATAATTTGCCCTTGCAATTAATCTGCAAAGGTATGAATTTTAAATTACAATGGCTCCAAAAAAAACTTAAATGACCCTGCCCGGACAGTTGATCAGGCCGATTTTATCTCCAGACCCGCAAACATCAGAAAGCCTTTTATAATTAGCTGCTTTTCAGGGTCAGCGGCTGTGTTAAATGAGGTTTTTATCCTCTTGTCCGAAACACCGGCGAGTATGGTGGTCGTATCTGTTCTGATTGTCCAGTCAGACGGGACAAAAAGTTCAATTCCTCCGAATATGCAGGAAACATTCAGGACATTCTCAGCTGGTGAGAGTTTGCATTCCCTGAAATGCAGGTCAGTGCCTCCTAAAATGCAAACCACCTCTCCTCCCCTGAACTCTTCCGACCTGATAAGCCTGCTTCCTCCACTTAGTATGTGAACAGCATTTATGTAGTTCCCCGTTTCAGTGCTCCGGCCGCCCCATTTTTTTTCCCATCTGCCTTTTTTTTTACTGCGGCTTGCCGGAAATATTAGCAGAACACCCGCAATAACCAGCAATACGGGTATTGCATATTTTATCATTGCCAGCAGGCCAATGCCAAATATGTCGCGAAACAGGAATGCCAGTCCTATTATAAGCAGAACTAGTCCTGTATTTCGATTACCCTCTGAAAAAAGGAAAAACAGGCCTAGGACAATTAGTATCATCTGCCAGGAAAAGAAATATGACGGAATGTTGAATGGAATAATGATACCTGTTAAACGGATAAATAGTATAGCACCTGCCAGTATAAAGAGCAGGCCTACCAATGTTCTGAGTAATCGAGTTGACTTCATACCAGGTTTTTTTGAGAAGTTGATAGCAGTTGTTCCTGTTGTAAAAATAAGAATATTGCGTTTTAAATTTATCACGAATTGATAAACATACTCGGCAGATTCTTGTTATATTTTAAATTTCAAGTAAAGATAATCGTTGAATTCATATATATAGCACCCGGCATGAAATTTTTTGTTGTTATAAGGCTTGCATTGCTGCTGCTTTTATTCTTAAACCCTTTTAAAGCATTCCTGTCTAACGCGGAAATACCCGAACAGGGCCGCGGAAGGATCAGCGGAAGGGTATATGACAGTGATACCAATGAAGGACTGCCATTTGTGAACCTTATTATTGAGGGCACTATGACCGGAAGCACAACCGACCTGGACGGAATTTTTCTGTTTACTGGAGTTGAACCGGGATTTGTGAGGTTACGAGTTTCGGCGGTTGGATATGAAACTGTTATCAGCCGTGAATTCATGGTGTCATCGACCCGTACCGCAAACATTGATATAGGCCTTAAGGCAGTGAGCGTTGAACTGGAAGCGGTTGAGGTGAGCGTGTCCCAGTTTGAGCGGAGGGATGAGAGCCCTGTGTCACTGAGAAGGCTCGGAATAAAGGAAATTGAAAAAAGCCCGGGAGGCAACCGGGATATATCAAGGGTGATCCAGGGGCTTCCTGGTGTTGCTTCAACGCCTGCATTCCGCAATGATGTGATAGTAAGGGGCGGAGGCCCTTCAGAGAACAGTTTTTTCCTTGACGGGGTTGAAATACCCAATATCAATCATTTTGCAACACAGGGGGCAAGCGGGGGCCCTGTTGGTATTATCAATACTGACTTTATCAGGGAGGTTGAGATGTATTCAGGAGCGTTCCCAGCTTCCAGGGGAAATGCCCTGAGTTCAGTGTTTGAGATACGGCAGATAAACGGTAATACGGAAAAGACAAATTTCCAGGCAACACTGGGTGCGAGCGATCTTGCAATTACGGCTGATGGACCACTGGGAGAGAATACAACATATATGATATCTGCCAGGCGGTCATACCTTCAGTTTCTTTTCGATGTGATCGGTCTTCCCTTTCTGCCCACTTACAATGGATTTCAGCTTAAGACCAATACCAGGATAAGTGATAATTCAACACTGAGCATTATTGGGATTGGAGCAATTGACCAGTTTGATTTGAACCTGAACGCCAATGAAACCCCTGAACAGAGGTTCATTCTGGAATACCTACCGGTAAATGAGCAGTGGAACTATGCACTGGGGGCCGTTTATCGAAGGTTCAGGCCCAGGGGAACAGAAACATTGGTTTTGAGCCGCAACATGATGAGGAACACGGCATACAAGTATCCAGGGAACATAGAGAGCTTACCCCGTATACTTGATTATGAGTCAGATGAGATAGAGAACAAATTCAGGTATGAACGCTTCTTGCCGCTCGGGAATTACAGGATTACCATTGGCGGTGGGGGTGAATTCGCCAGGTACCGGAACCTCACATTCCAGCAGGTTTTTATAAATAACAATATTGAAAGCATTAACTACAATACCGACCTTGACCTGTTCAAGTGGAGCTTTTTTTCACAGATATCACGTTCCCTGCTCAACGATAACCTCACCCTCTCATTTGGTTTAAGAAGTGATGCAAACAATTACTCCTCTTCAATGTCCTCACTTCTTGATCAGCTCTCGCCCAGGTTATCCGCATCCTACAGGCTGCGCAGCAACCTTTTCCTTAATTTCAATACAGGAAGGTACTACCAGCTTCCAGCCTATACAACACTGGGCTTCAGGGACAATAACGGAAACCTGGTAAACAGGCTTAACAACCTCAGCTATATTATGTCGGACCATATTGTTGCAGGAATTGAGCTTTTACCTGATGAGGGCAGTAAGCTATCGGTCGAGGGTTTTTACAAGTTATACGGAAACTACCCCTTCTCGGTCAGGGACTCTGTGGCACTTGGAAGCCTGTCGGCAGATTTTGGCGTTGTAGGTGCTGAAGAAGTGATATCTACCGGAAAGGGCAGGGCTTATGGTATGGAACTTTTCTACCGTAACCTTGACGTTTTAAACTGGAACATGATACTTTCCTATACATATGTTCGCAGCGAATTTATGAATGCCATGTCCGAATATGTACCGTCAACATGGGACAACCGTCACATTCTTAATGTTACAGGCCTCAGGGGGTTGCCCAACAACTGGGAGATCGGGTTTAAATGGCGGTTCAGCGGTGGTGCCCCCTACACGCCATATGACCTTGAGAGATCCAGCCGTGTGGACGCCTGGGATGTTCAGGGTATGTGCTATATTGATTACTCCCGCTTTAACAGTGAGAGGGTTCCCTCTTTCCATCAGCTTGACATAAGGGTCGACAAACAGTTTTTCCTGGAGAGGTTTTCCCTAATGCTGTACCTGGACGTTCAGAATGTATATAACTTTGAAGCTGAACAGAGGCCAAACCTGGTCAGAAACGAGAGCCTGCCCCCATTTACCGATGAAGATGGTATTAAGAGGTACCACCTTGACGAACTTCGTAACTCTTTTGGAAACATACTTCCCAGCATAGGCATTATATTTATACTCTAATTCAATGCTATGGAAATGAAAAACAGAAACACCAGCAACAGCCGGGCTCTTCCCCTGAAAACAATGCCAGTGGTAAAGACAGTAATAGCTTTTATTTCTGCAGTAGTGTTTTTTCTGTTAATTGATGGCAGGGTTGTCGCTGGCAGCCAACCCCCGGGTGAAACCGCCGGGTTACAAGATGGAGCCCTCTATTCAATCCATATTGAAGCACAAAACACCGGCATCCCCATGGAACTTTTGTTCAACAAGGGGAAAGAGCACAATCACCCTTTGATGGCTGTCTGGATTGAAGATAATGACAGCAATTATATCCAGACAGTTTATGTTGCTGAAAGCATTGGAAAAGGTTACTTCCGTTATGGTGATACGTCATCAGGCAGATGGATGCCCGGACCTGTGCGCAGGCCTGCCGCCCTTCCCTACTGGGGCCACCAAAGAGGTATCAGGGCTGAAGACGGATATTATCTGCCCACACAGGATGACCCTGTCCCGGATGCGATTACGGGCCCGACACCCAAAAGCAGTTTTGTTATTCATTTCAATATTCCTGATATGGATACGCGCCAGTTCAGGATACTGTTCGAAATTAATCAATCCTGGGACTGGAACGATTACTGGACAAACGATAAATTCCCGGGAGATGAACACTATATGAGCTCAAGCCAGCCTGCCCTTGTTTACGAAGCAAGGGTTGACCTTGACAGCGGCAAAGATGAGTATACACTACTGCCAATTGGACACAGCCACTGGTCCGGGCAAAACGGCAATCTCTACACGGATCTTGGCACCATAACCACCGCACTGGAAATAAGCGAGTCAATTATACTGAGGGTTCCCTGAATCTTCTTTTTTACTTGCCAAGCAAAATTTCTAACTTTGACGAAATTTTTCTTATGGCAGGGTATATCAACAAGGAAATACTGGATGCTGCCGGGGTTCTCAGAAAAGAACTTCACAGACACCCGGAACTTTCAGGTGAAGAAAAAAAAACAGCGTCCAGGATAAAGAACTTCCTAAGTAAACAGTCACCAGATGAAATAATCACCGGTATCGGTGGCCATGGACTGGCAGCCGTATTTGACTCAAAAGACGGGGGACCGGCAGTGTTGTTCAGGGCTGACCTGGATGCACTGCCCATTGAAGAGGTTAATTCTTTTGACCACCGCAGCAAGACAGAGGGTGTTTCTCATAAATGCGGACATGACGGGCATATGGCCATACTGGCCGGGGTTTCCATGGTACTTAAAAAGAAAAGACCTCAATCCGGGAAGATAATACTGCTTTTTCAACCCGAGGAGGAGACCGGCCAGGGAGCCGAAAAGGTGATAAAAGATGAAAAGTATTCAGGCATAAAGCCCGACCTGGCATTTGCCTGTCACAACCTGCCCGGATTTGAAAGAAACTCAATTATAATAAAGGAGGGTCCCTTTGCTTCGGCTTCAAAAGGGATGATTATTGATCTAAAAGGAAGGTCATCCCATGCGGCACACCCTGAACAGGGAAACAGCCCCGTTACCATGATGTGTGAGCTTATGAAGGGACTTAACAGAATAGGAGGAAAAAGCTCTGTATATGATGACTTCGCACTTATAACAATAATTCATGCAAGGCTTGGTGAAAGGGCTTTCGGAACAAACCCGGGAAGGGCTTCGGTAATGGCAACCCTGAGAACGTACCTGGACAGTGATTTGGAGAAGATGACGGCAATGGCAGAGAACCTGGCAGGAAAACTTTCCAGGAAGCACTCAATTGAGGCCAGTATAAACTATACCGAAGAGTTCCCGGCAACAATAAACGGAAGCAGAGCCAGTAATCTGGTAACCCAGGCAATAAGCCTGAGCGGTGCAAAGAGTCATAAGATAAGTGAAGCATTCCGCTGGTCGGAGGATTTCGGTCACTTTACAGCTGATACTGAAGCTGCCCTATTTGGTATTG
Organism: Bacteroidales bacterium; assembly: GCA_003557805.1. Classification (GTDB taxonomy): domain Bacteria; phylum Bacteroidota; class Bacteroidia; order Bacteroidales; family UBA7960; genus PUPG01. Next base: position 6,468 of record PWNY01000272.1, read on the forward strand.
GAGCGGGCGTTGATCATCCAAGCCTGCACAACCATGATTATGATTTTCCTGACGATATTACAGGTACTGGAATTGAGATGTTCTGCCGAATCGCAGAAAAAACCGTAAAACTCGCTTAGCTATGTTCAATACATCCTACATCGAGATCAGCCGGAAGGCATTCAGGAGCAATATCCGCTATTTAAAGAAAATAATTGGAAAGGATACGGTATTTTCTTCGGTTATCAAGGGCAATGCATACGGGCATGGCATAGAGAACATCATACCCATGGCCGAGGAGGCAGGGATAGACCATTTTTCGGTTTTCTCTGCAAAAGAGGCCAATGATGCACTGAAGGTAATGTCTCCCGGCAGCAGGATAATGATAATGGGCTTTCTGGATGATGCAGAGACCGAATGGGCTATCGAGAACGAGATAGAGTTTTTCGTGTTTGACATGGGAAGGTTTGAAAAGGCAATTGAAAATGCCAAAATGCTTAAGAAAAAGGCAAGGATTCACCTGGAGGTGGAAACAGGTTTTAACAGGACTGGCTTTGAATACGCAGAGGTCTCAAGGGTGACTGAGCTGCTCAGGCGGGAAAGGGAACATTATGTACTTCAGGGGCTGTGTACTCATTATGCAGGAGCCGAAAGCCTATCCAACTACCTTAGAATAAAGAACCAGATAAAGCTTTTTAGGAAGTTCGGCCGCTATTTTGCCAGACACGACATCCAGCCTGTTATGAAGCATACCGCATGCTCTGCAGCGGCACTCACATACCCGAACACCATAATGGACATGGTCAGGTTCGGGATTGCTCAATACGGGTTCTGGCCCAGCCCGGAGACCCAGATGTTCAGGTTCAGGAAAGACGCAAAGGATGCCTCACCGCTTAAAAGGATGCTTTCATGGAAGTCAAAGGTAATGGTGGTCAAAAATGTTGAGGCCGGGAACTTTGTTGGATACGGCAGCTCTTTCCTTGCAAACAAAAGACTCAGGATCGCCATTATTCCTGTGGGTTATGCCAACGGATTCAGCAGGGCCCTTAGCAATACCGGAAGGGTATTGATAAGAGGGCGCAGGGTTCCGGTTATCGGCACCGTTACCATGAACACAATGACGGTAAACGTCACCGACATACCCGGGGTTGAAAAGGGTGATGAAGTTGTAATAATAGGAAAACAGAAAAGGCTAAGCATAAGTATTTCCTCATTCTGCGAGATGAGTGAGCAGCTTAACTACCAGCTTCTTACAAGGCTACCGGCAGATATACCGAGATTCATTGTCAGCTAAGCAACCTGTCCATATATTGAATAAATTTATCAACATCCCCAAAAAGGTATAAAACGAACAAATCATTTTAAAGATGAACCAACTAAAGAGTTTTGCAAGTGACAACAACTCACCGGTGCACAGCAAGGTGATGAGGGCTATCATGGAAGTTAACAAGGGAGATGCAATTGCATATGGCGATGATATCCATACCCTGGAAGCCGAGCGGAGGTTCAGGGAGGTATTTGGCAAGGATACATCTGTTTTTTTCATGCTTACCGGCACAGGGGCAAATGTTGCCGCTCTGGCCCATATTACCAGGCCTTATCATTCGATTATCTGCTCCGACAAATCACACCTTGAAAATGATGAATGTGCAGCGCCGGAAAAATCAACCGGTTGCAAGATTGTAAGGATTCCCTCAAATGACGGTAAGATAAAAAAAGAGCAGATAGAACCGCTGCTCGGATCAAGGGGGTTTCAGCATCATTCACAGCCAAGGGTTATTTCAATTAGCCAGTCAACAGAACTGGGTACCGTTTATACACCCGAGGAGATAAGGGATATCGCAAGGTTTGCAAATGAAAACGATCTTTACCTGCATATGGATGGCGCAAGGTTAGCCAATGCGGCAGCCGGTCTAAACTGCACACTTGCCGAAACCAGCAAATTTTCCGGGGTTGACGTGCTATCATTTGGGGGAACGAAAAACGGTGCCCTTTTTGCAGAAGCACTGGTCTTTTTTAACCAGGACCTTGCAAGGGAGTTTGAATATACCAGGAAGCAGTCCATGCAGCTTTTATCAAAAATGCGATATGTGAGTGCACAGTTCAATGCCCTGTTCTATGAGGATCTATGGCTTGATAATGCCAGGCACTCCAATAATATGGCAAGTCTATTGGCCGAAAAGCTCGGTGAAATAGAGAATGTAAGGATCACACAGAAGGTGGAGGCAAATGCCGTATTCGCAATTCTGCCTGAAAAGGCAATAGAGATGCTTCAGAGGCAGTATTTCTTCTACATCTGGGACAGGGAAAGGAATGAGGTAAGATGGATGACCTCGTTTAATACTACCGAACAGGATATAGATGACTTTGTGGCTGCTATAAGGCGATCTGTTGAGGATAGTGATTAATAAAGCCCTGATACGGGTTTTCTTGCCCTTATGAAACGGTCTTTTCCGTTTATATCCTTTTTGACGTATATATCAGAGTAACCCTGGGAAGACAACAGCTTATGGCACTCAGCACCCATTGTTTCGTTTATCTCAAAGTAGACCCATCCTCCTGGTTTTAACCATTTTTTTGCCTTTGAGCCGATATTCCTGTAAAACAGAAGGGGGTCATCATCGGGTACAAACAGAGCTTCATGCGGCTCATAAGAGACAACATTGGCCTGCATGCCCTCCTTCTCTGAGTCTTTTACATACGGCGGATTGCTCACCAGGAAATCAAGCGATCCGCCTTTTATGTTATCAGATTCATTATCAAGCGCATTGCAAAGAAAGAAATGCACATTGCAGTTATTTAAAAGTGAGGAATGCTTAGCCTTTTTTAGTATTTCATGACTGTGGTCACATGCGCTGGCTTCAGCTTTCGGGAACATTGCGGAAAGCGCAATGGCAATACAGCCGCTGCCAGTACCGAAATCCAGTATCCGAAGGCTCGACACCTCAGTCTTTATCTGCTCCTCTATCCCGTCTTTCACCCATAATACAAGTTCAACAGTCTCCTGCCGCGGGATCAGTACCCCGGGCCCAACATGTATTGTATGCCCCAGGAAATCTGCCACCCCTGTGATGTACTGTACGGGCTCCCCCCTGTTGAGCCTGATCATGGCCTTTTTCAGTGATACGATAGTGGATTCAGGCAGCCGTCTTTCACCCCCAAGTATACGCTGATCGGGACTCATGTGAAGTAATCTGTGAAATATCTCGTCGGTTATCGCCCTTATCTCCCTGTGATGGTAAGGATACTCTATCGAGGCCTTGAACCAACTGTAGACATCAGACAGCTTATTACTCTTTAAACCAAGCATATGCAGTATTATTTACCTGGGTATAACAGGTATCTTTCCCTGAGTGCATCAAACTCTTTCAACCCCTGCTGCCAGCTCTCCCTTACCTCTTCGGCACTGTATCCTTCAATTATTTGCATTCGTAATTGTGGCCCCCCGGCAAGGGTGTCAAAGAAACTATTAAAAAAGCCTTCTTTGTCAGGGTAGTCATTATAGGCCTCAATAAGGATATCAAGCCATATCCTGTCTTTTTCCTGCAAGTCTTTTAAGTCAAGTGTACTAAGGTCCCTGCCCCGGCATTTTTTCCCAAGCTCTGGGGGTTGTGGCGCCGAGGGCATGCTTTCCGGTATAAAGCTGTATCTGTATTTTGAAGATGGCAGCGCTGAATGCCCGTATACCTGGAAAGGTTTTCCGGTTCCCCTGCCCACACTTACGGGTGTACCCTCGAAAAATCAGAGCGTGGGATAAAGGTATACCGAGTGCATATTGGGAAGGTTTGGAGAGGGTGGCCCTGGCAGCTTATACCTTGATGAGCGTGAATAATTTCCTGATTTGATAACTGTGATAACGGATTTATCATGGTTGTCCATCCAGCCTTCCCCCCTGATCATAAGTGCGAACTCCCCGGGGGTCATTCCATGTACCACAGGCACAGGGTGCAAGCCTACAAATGAGGTATGGCTTTTTTGCAGGATGGGCCCGTCTGTATAGTGCCCAAGAGGATTTGGCCTGTCAAGGATTATAATCGGTATATCCAAAGCAGCAGCTTCTTCCATAACATATGTCATTGTTGACAGGTAGGTATAGAACCTTACACCGACATCCTGAATATCAAACACAATCACATCGATACCGGATAGCTGTTCCACTGTTGGCCGCCTGTTACTTCCGTAAAGGCTGACGATCCTTATACCGCTGACCGGGTCGGTTTCACTGTCGACGTATTCACCGGCTGCAGCCTCCCCCCTGAAACCGTGTTCAGGGCTGAACACCCTTACCACTTCAATACCAGATGCAAGCAGTGTGTCAACAAGGTGTACGCTGCCTATAACCGAGGTGTGGTTGGCTGTAACTGCAACCCTTTTACCTTGCAGCAGAGGCAGGTATCTATCTGTATTGTAAGCCCCCGGAATTATATCTCCATGATTATTATCATTGGGCAATGCGGAAAGCAGTGGAGCTGACAGGGTAAGTGCAAAAAAAATGCAAACCGTTTTAAATAGTTGAATACGCATCAACCAATTGTTCATATGGCAGTGTTAATTTAGCTATATTACAGACATTTAAATAAAAATTTAAACCTCTTAGTGTACATGCTTGTCAGCGTGATAGGAGGATCTTACAAGGGGGGCACTTTCAACATACAGGAAGCCTTTCTCTTTTGCAATCTTTCCGTACCTTTCAAAGTCTTTTGGTTCAACATATCTTTTTACAGGAATATTGGACCGTGTAGGCTGAAGGTACTGGCCTAAGGTAAGAACCTTGCAATCCACTGCCAGAAGATCGTCCATTGTTTCGAATATCTCTTCCTCGGTCTCCCCAAGGCCCAGCATTATCCCGGATTTGGTCCTTATGTTGCTGTTACCGGCAATCTGGCAAAGTACATCCAGGCTTCTTTCATACCTTGCATAGGTTCTGACCTTTTGAGTCAGTCTCTTAACTGTTTCAAGATTGTGGCTGATTACCTCGGGACCGCTTTTTACCACCTTCATTATATCTTCATGTTTTCCCTTAAAGTCGGGTATCAATGCCTCTATGGTGGTTTCCGGTGAATATTTCCTTATAGCATTAATACATTCTGCCCAGTGTGATGCCCCTCCATCCGGAAGGTCGTCGCGGTCAACGCTTGTAATAACACAGTGTTTAACTGACATTGATTTAACAGCATCTGCAAGTTTTTCCGGCTCACTCCCGTCGGGAGGCTGAGGCTTTCCGGTTTTTACATTGCAAAAGCGGCAGCTTCTTGTACAGATATCACCCAGTATCATGAATGTAGCAGTACCTGCCCCCCAGCATTCACCCTTGTTCGGACATGCACCGCTTTCACATATGGTATGGAGACCACCCGGGCTGATCCTGCTCTTCATACGGCCATACTCGCCCGCACCCGTAAGCCGGGTGCGCAGCCAGTGTGGCTTTTTAAGGTATGTCTGCCTTTTTTTATCAAAATTATCCACTGTACAGGCTTTCATTGTTCTGACCCTCATCTTCACTGCTTTCTTGCAGTGCATCGGAGTATGCAGGGCATAATTTCCTGGTACCGCTGCAGCCTGTAAAGGAAACAGCAGCAATGGCAAGGATGAACAAAAGGATCAATGTCTTGGATTTCATCTTTCAGGCTTAGTGTTGATTAATAATTTGAACTATACAAAAATAATTCATTTGCTGGTAGCAAAAAAGCGTAAAAAAGCCATTTCACATGTTGTTTATGCGAAATGGCCAACTTTGTCATTTAAACAGAACTGCAGATTTTAGTTTCGTAAAATGAAAACATGCCCTGTGTTCTTTGGTATAAGCACCTCCATTGCCCTGGCATAACCCATGATATTGTTTATCACCCTCTTTCCGGGAACACCGTTTTTGTTTTCAATATTTCCGGTATAATAGTCTTCCATCAAAAAAGTCTGTACCATGGCCTGATATTCTGCTGTTCTCCTGTTGCTTAACTCCTTATGGAGTGCATGCTTCAGGTTTTCATTTGTATGAGATTCATTCATAGGCTTTTGTTTATATTGACACTATCTGATTTTAAAACGGCAGCCATATAACTATTATTTTATATAACCCAAAAAACTTTGCCTGTTCTTTATGGGCCTTTAATAAAGCTTGTCAGGCAGAAAAAAAATTAATGTAATTTTGTTATGACAGCCAAAAACTTTAAACCAGATTAGACCGCAATGAACCTACATGAATATCAGGGTAAACATCTACTAAGGCAGTTCGGAGTACCGGTTGCAGAGAGCATTCTTGTTGAAGATGCAGAACAGGCAATCCCTTCTGCGAAAAAAGTGCTTGAAAAAACAGGCATCAATATCTGGGCTGTTAAGGCGCAGGTGCATGCAGGTGGCCGGGGTAAGGCCGGAGGCGTGAAAATAGCAAAAAGTCTTGAGCAGGTTAAGTCTTATGTTTCTGAGATACTCGGAATGCGCCTGGTTACCCCCCAAACTTCCTCGGAGGGTAAACTGGTTAGAAAAGTCCTTGTGGAACAGGGTATATATTATCCTGGAGAAAGCGAGCCTGAAGAATACTACCTGAGTATCTTACTCAACAGGAAAACTTCCAGAAACATGATCCTATACTCACCCATGGGTGGTATGAACATAGAGGAAGTTGCCGAAAAGGATCCGGATAAGATATTCACGGAGGAAATTGACCCCCTTCTCGGGGTACAGCCTTTTCAGTGCCGGCGTATTGCATTTAACCTGGGGCTTGAAGGAGATGCCTTTAAAAACATGGTGAAGTTTTTACCCAGGCTGGTAAAGGCTTACCTTGCATGTGACGCATCTCTTATTGAGATAAACCCGCTTTTCAAGACCTCTGACAATAAGATCCTTGTTGTAGATACAAAAATGACCATTGATGACAATGCACTGTTCCGGCATGAAGAGATCGCTGAAATGCGCGATATTGAGGAGGAAGACCCCATGGAAGTTGAGGCAGGCAAACATGACCTGAGCTATATTAAACTGGATGGTAACGTGGGTTGCATGGTAAATGGAGCCGGTCTTGCCATGGCTACAATGGATATTATCAAGCTTAGCGGTGGCAGACCCGCAAACTTCCTTGATGTGGGTGGTTCAGCAAGTGCAAAAAGGGTTGAGGAGGCCTTCCGGATAATACTGAAGGACAAAAATGTAAAAGTTGTCCTGGTAAACATATTCGGGGGTATTGTAAGGTGCGACAGGGTGGCAAGAGGGATAGTGGATGCATTCACATCGATCGGGAAAATTGATATTCCAATCATTGTAAGGCTGCAGGGAACAAATGCCGAGGAAGCAAAGGAAATAATTGACAATTCCGGGCTTGAGGTTAAGTCTGCTATTAAGCTTGAGGACGCTGCCAGGCTTGTGACACAGAAGATCTAAAACAGTACTTTCTCTATCTGTTTAAGGGAGTTTTTACATCACCGTTTCAATATGCCGACGGATTGTTTTTAACAATATCCTATAGTTATCAACAATTAATCTTTCCGGTTTAAACGGCATTGTTACTTTTTATACTTTAGCTTATCCATAGTTTCTCTCAGGGATGACAAGTGCTGCAATTGCTGCTCTGTTTTTATTGAATTTCAACCACATACAACTAATTAACTGTCACAAAAACCAATTTGTATGAAAACATTTTTACCAATCAGAATCATTTGGTTTATCTTCTTGCTACTAGTCCTTCCCCAAGGCATATTTGCATATGCCGAAAAGGACGATGTTGTGCAGGTAGAAACCATTGTTGAACTCCGATCATCAGAAGCCGACGGTGAAACTGTTTACGAACTTACCGGTGAGGCTATACTGATCTACCAGCAATCATTCAGGAACAAAAAATGGATCCAGGATGAGACCGCGGGAGTTGAAATTGATGACCCTGCGGGTGTAATTACAACAAAATACGGTCTCGGGGATGGTATTACCGGGATAAAGGGGACTCTTAATATCCACAGGAACAACTATCAGTTCACTCCTGTTGAGGATCCGGGTGACCCTACATCAACTGGTAACGAGATGACTTATGTAGAAAGGACACTGGATGAACTGGGACCGGATGACCAGGGGCGCCTGGTTATGATACGTGATGTACTTTTTCATGAAGATTACCATGAAGATTCCTTTTCAACCGGAGTTAACTATAATGTAAGTGATCCGGTCGAAGAAGGGACCTTCAGGACAGAGTTCTTTGAAGCGGATTATATCGGGGCGGCTATACCCGTTGAGGCCATAGATATTATAGGTGTTGCCCACATGTTTTTTGAAAATGTCCAGTTTACTGCAAGGTCACTAGCCGATATGGGTATTACTGAAATGCCTAACGTGGCAGCACTCCGTAACCAGGAACCAGACGGACAAACCGTTTATACCCTTTCAAACGAGGTTATCCTGACATACCAGGAGAGCTGGCGAAACAGCAAATATATCCAGGATGAAACCGCCGGTGTACTTATAGACGACCCGGGTGGGGTAATAACCACAACATATGATGTTTACGACGGTATTGAAGGAATTAGTGGCACCCTGAGCGTATTTGGGAATATGCTCCAGTTCAGTCCCGCTGAAGATCCGGGACCTGCAGCGTCATCTGGTAATGAAGTTGAACCGGTTGTAGTAAGTATTGAGGAGTTTAATGATAACTTCATGAAATACCAGGCAAGGCTGGTAACCCTGGAGGATGTACATTTCGTTGATCCTGATGGTAATTTCACCGGGGGAAGGGTATATGATATTTCAGATGGAGAAGAGACAGCAAGATTCAGGGCTACGTTTTACGGTGTGGACTATATAGGTGACCCTGTTCCCACTGGTTTGTTCCATATTACAGGGCTCCCGAACTCAAGGGCGGACGGGAACTATATAACTGCCAGAAACTGGGCCGACTTTGAAGCCCTGAACTTTTTTGACATTACATTCAATATAATAGACGAGAGCGACAATGAAGTTGAGGATGCGGTAATAACCATTTTGGGAGAAGAGATGCCGGCCGGGCAATATACTATTGAAGAGGTCCCTGAGGGTTTTCATTCATACAGTATAAATAAGTATGGCTTCTTTGAGGAAAAAGGTCAGATAGCCCTTACGCAGGATACAGTTATCACTGTTGTAATGGTTGCCATTGATCCGGATATGGTAACGGAATTTCCATGGAACGAGGGGTTTGAAGGGGACTTCCCTCCCCAGGGGTGGAATAGCTATTCCCTGGGTGAAGCTGGACATTGGGAGCAAGACGGAAGCAGTGCCCTGCATGACTGGACAGAAACAGGAATGGCAGACAGCTGGTTTGTAAGCCCCCAGGTAAAATTGCCCGAAGATGATATAATGCTTTTCGAGTTTATTGAGAGAAAGCAATATATGTCCTTCTATGATTACAGTGGCATATGGATATCAAAGGGCAGCGGAAATCCAGAGCACGGCGCATTTGTTGAACTTTATGAGTCAGATCAGCCAGCTACCGGCAGTTCTGAAAAGTCCATATACTTAAATGATTATGCCGGGGAAGTTGTTTATATAGCTTTCGTTTACAGGGGGGAATATGCCCACCGCTGGATCATTGATATGGCCGGTGTTGAATTTGCACCAGAGGCAATAGAGGTTCCGGATCTTGCAACGCTTCGTGAGCAGGAAGTGGGAGATTTAATTTACAGGGTAACCGGTGAGGTAGTGCTTACGCACCAAAATGGAAACAGGAACCAGAAATACTTCCAGGATGAAACAGGAGCAATACTTGTTGATGATGAAGATGGTATAATAACCTCTGTATATGATGAATATGATGCAATAACAGGACTCACAGGGAGATTGACTGTTTATAACGAGATGCTGCAGCTGGTTCCATCAGAGGACCCGGGTGAGGCGGTTTCTACAGGCAACACTGTAGAACCTGTTGAGCTTTCCATATCTGAGCTGAGCACTGAGTACCAGGCAATGCTTGTTGTTGTCCGGGAAGTTAGCATTGAAATACCGGCAGATCATACAGATTTCAGAAGCAGTTTCTCTTACACCATTACCGATGATACTGGTGAAGGACTATTACGTACACCAAATCAGGCAGCAGGACTGGACTACTTTGGTACACCGATTCCGGAAACCCCCAAAGATATTACAGGTGTGATCAATCAGTTCCGGAACGACAGCCAGTTAATGCCAAGATGGCTTGCTGATTTTGCTGATCCGGTAACTTCTGTTACAGATATTTATGACCTCGAGCTGAGACTCTATCCCAATCCAACTGACTCCCGCTTCTATATTGAGACCGGAGGAGAAGAGATAGATCTGGTAAGGGTGTTCGGTATTAACGGACAAGTTGTAAAGGAAGTTGCAGGCATGGGCGACAGCCGGCTTGAGATTAGCGTTACCGGCATTCAGTCCGGTATGTATATAGTACAGGTTGTCTCAGGCAACAATGTAAGGACAAGTAAGTTGCAAATCTCCAGGTAGTTTTATCCAAAGATTTTTATAACCAAAAAAATATTTTCCAATGAAGATAATACCAAATCTGAAAAACATGTTTTTGCTGATCATGTTTGTGTGCTTTTCCGGGCAACTGTTATACGGACAGAGCATCAGGGGCCGTATAACGGACACCGAGCAGCAAACCCTGCCCTCGGCATTGATTGAGGCAATCAATGTTGAAACAGGAAGAACCCACGGTACAACTTCAAACCTTGACGGTACATTTGAGCTTAGCTTAAGCAGGGGCACCTATACGATACATTTCTCATACCTTGGGTATCTGGACAAGCAGATGACAATGGATGTAAGCACTGACCATGACCTTGGAAATATAGTTATGGAGGTAAGCACAATAGGGCTCCAGGAAGTCATGGTGGTATCATCCTATGCAAGGGACAGGCAGACACCTGTTGCAATATCAAACATATCAGCCGAAGTTATCACCGAAAGGCTCGGCACCCAGGAGTTCCCTGAAATCCTCAAGCTCACCCCAAGTGTTTATGCTACAAAGGATGGAGGTGGCTATGGTGACTCAAGGATTAACCTCAGGGGTTTTGATTCCAATAATATCGGGGTCCTTATAAACGGAGTACCTGTCAATGACATGGAAAACGGAAGGGTTTACTGGTCTAACTGGGCCGGACTTTCTGATGTGACGAGCACGATGCAGGTGCAAAGGGGACTTGGTGCGTCAAGACTTGCCATAAGTTCAGTTGGTGGTACAATTAATATTATTACCCGGTCAACTGACGCGCAGCAAAGGGGTACATTCTCAACTGCTTTGGGAAGCGACGGTTACAGCAAACAAAGCCTAACCCTTTCAACAGGTCTGCTTGATAATGGCTGGGCGGCAACAGTATCCGGGTCACGGAATGTCGGTACCCGGTATGTAGAAGGTCTGGATTATGAAGGTTGGTCCTATTTTATCAATGTTTCCAAACAACTTAGCAGGCAGCACACCCTTGCCTTAACTGCTTTTGGGGCTCCTCAGACACATAATCAGCGCTGGCCGCGGCAGCTTATTGAGACTTACAGGCAGCACCCCAGCTACAGGAGGTTTAACCCTGCTATGGGATACTATAATGGTCAGTTATATACATCATCCTATAACTTTTACCATAAACCGCAGATCTCTCTGAACCACTACTGGTCATTAAGCCCGGAAACTACGATTTCCACTTCAGCCTATGTCTCAATTTCCTCGGGAGGTGGCCGCAGGCAGTCGGGAGAGAATGCCGGTTGGATGCGTTTTAACAGCATAACAGGTCTTCCAACAGAACAGACTATGCTTACACCCGAAGGCTATCTTGATTTTGACAGGATTGCCAGGGAAAATGCAGCCTCCGACAGGGGCGCGCTTGGATTTATTTCCAATGCTATCAACCAACATGACTGGTACGGGGTTCTCTCTACAGCGACACATGACATTGACAATTTAGAACTTACCGGAGGACTTGACCTCAGGTATTACAGAGGCTACCATTACCAGGAGATTGATAACCTTATGGGCGGGGAGTATTTCCTGGATGTTACGGCCGGCGGAAATTCAAGGAATATAAACAGGGACCCCAACAC
>PWNY01000085.1 GCA_003557805.1 Bacteroidales bacterium
CCCGGACCCGATGGTATGCAATAGGTGGCGGGAGTGCCTTTGGCACGTAGCCACCGTTAAGCGACAGCGTATTGCATACCATCTTGTTTATTCACGCAATTAATTTCTTTTATCCGACCCACTTGTCAACTATTTGACGAATTAATAATGCCAGACATATGAAAGCAAGTAACATTTAAAATTCTTCTTAAGGGTTTTTATTTCAGCAGGCATTTTGTTAATAATACCGAAAAGTGTACCAGGAATATTATTTAAAGGGACTGTTCAATTAAGTGTGTCGAGATAATATTTTAAATTACCCTATGTAAATATGGAAAAGAAATTTGATTTTGAGATGCTAAGTCAGGAGATTGCCCGGTTTTTTTATCTGCCTTCAGGGTAACCAACTGTCTGTCCCAGCAATACCCTCTGTGACGGCCTCAACCTCAGCACTTCATGGAGTTTTTCCCTGTCGATGGCACCCCTAACCACTGTTCCAAGACCTTCAGATGCACAATACAGGTAGACATTCTGGGATATGAAACCAACGTCAGTAGCCGAATGCAGCTCACGGTTACCGGGGCTGACCGCAGAGATCCTTTCATAATCTGACACATATATCAGGTTCAGTGGAGCGGTCCGCACAAAATCCTGGCCCCCGGCATGTTCACGGAGATCTTCATCGCCAAGCTTAATAAGCGCATGCTCCCCGGCTTCATATAAATACCACCCGTCAGCCATTATCAGGTAGATGTCAAATGGCTGCCAGTTTCGTGCCGACGGTGCTGTCCTGCGTCCATCCCCGCGGTTTATCCCGTAAGCAGCCCAAAGGATATTTGAGATATCCTGCATATCCAGGGCCCTTGCACTGTAGCTCCTAATGCTCTGTCTCTTATCAAGGGCCTCCATAAGAGGCATTCCGCCTCTTCTCTGAGGCTTTGGAAGGGGAATTATTTCTGATCCTGCCGGCAATGCATGGACAGCAACCGCTAAAAACACCAATAAAAGCAATATTCCTGTTTTCATAACTGTTGTTATTTAAGGGCCCGTTTGTAAGCACTAATTTAAAACAAAAGGGAAGTATATGGCATAAAATTTGAGATCATTTTTATAAACCCCTGTATCATGATTGTTGTATTTTCTCTTTTATTGCTGCTGCTGGTCCACTCCTGTGACAAGGATGAGAACCATAAAGAGATATGGCTGAATAATATTGAAGCCCTCCTGGAACATAATCTTGACAAGATAAGCATTGACCAGGGAGTTGCAGGAACTGTCGTGTTTATTCGCGGAAACTGCATGCCAGGAGCGGTATCGGACACCACACCTGAACATGCCTGCAGAAGGTACCCCGTTCAAAGAACAGTCCGCATTCATGAAATCACACACCGCAGTAAGTCCGAACATGTTCAGGGAGGATTTCACAGGGATGTAAAAACAAATCTTGTTGCCAGTATACAAACTGACAGGGAAGGCTTTTTTGAAATCGATCTGCCACCTGGAAAATACTCAGTATTTGTGGAAGAGGAGAATTTGCTTTATGCAAACCTGTGGGACGGCCAGGGCTTTATTCAGCCTGTCACGGTTAATGAAGGACAGGCAACGGTAATCAGGATCAATATCGATCATTTGGCCTATTACTAAAAGACCTGAAAAGAGAAAGGGAAAAAGGGGTTATCGCCGGCAGGTTATGGATAAAGGTAAAGGTCGTTGTCGTAGTACTTCCTCCTTTTTCCCGGCTGGTCCTCAGAATAGGGACCATAGATGTCACATATCCTTCCAAGATAATATTTAAGCAGGTTTTCAGGCAGGCCCAGGGCCCTTATCCGGTACTTCGCATCCTCCTCGCAAAACGGCAGAAAGTCCCTGGGGCTGCCAAAATCGTCAGCACCGTAGGAGGTAAGCATTCTAAGCAGCTCCTGTTTCTCTTCCTCAAGTATCCTTTCCGCCTCCAAAACTTTTATTTTGACAGGTTTATCCATATTGTACATACCTGAAACCCTGCTGCTAAATTACCCAAAAAGATGCAAAATTGTTTTGTACTTTTATGTTTTTAATCATATAAACGACCAGATGCATATATGGGGTCCAGGGGATATATACAGGTATACACGGGTAACGGCAAAGGGAAGACAACGGCTGCCCTTGGCCTTTCATTAAGGGCAGCGGGTGCCGGCAAGAAGGTCTTTTTCGCGCAGTTTATAAAGGGCAGAAGCTATTCTGAAATTGATACCGTAAGCAGGTATATCCCCGGAATTACAGTCAGGCAATACGGGCTGGGATGCTTTATAAAGGAAAAGCCGACCAGGGAGGATATAAGTGCCGCACAAAACGGTCTCAGTGAGTGCGCCGTAATACTGTCTTCGGGAAAGTACGACGTGGTGGTATTGGATGAGGCCACAATTGCCCTGTTTTACAAGCTTTTCCCTGTCAACGAACTAATTGAGGCCATAAATAAAAGAAGCGAAAACACCGAGGTAATAGTAACCGGGCGCTACGCTCCAGATGAATTGATTAATGCCGCAGACCTGGTAACAGAAATGAGGGAGGTAAAACATTACTATACAGGAGGTGTTAAGGCCAGAAGAGGCATTGAATACTGATAATGTTCATTTATAAAAAACACAATATGAAAACCCTTTCTTCACGCCTGGCGGGAATAATAGTTTCAATAATAATCATTGCTAGCCTATCAGGGTGTGATGAGCTGAAACACATTGCCAACCAGGCCGGCTCACAAAGACCTCTTACCAACCAGGAGGTTATCAGCGGGCTCAGGCAGGCCCTGGTAATTGGATCTGACTCGGCAGCTTCAAGGCTTTCAGCTGTAAACGGTTACTACCTGGATGAAACTGTACGCATAAACCTTCCCCCCGAAGCCGGGGCTATAACCTCAAATTTATCATACATACCTGGTGGAGAAGAAATTATTGAAGATATAATACTGCGTATAAACCGGGCAGCTGAGGATGCTGCAAGGGAGGCAGCACCCGTATTCGCGCGAGCTGTTTCAAACATGACCATCCAGGATGGTTTCGAGATTTTAAGGGGAGGTGACAACGCGGCAACAAACTACCTCAGGGAGAACACCGCCAGCGAGCTTTATGATCTTTACCATCCAAGGATACAGCGCTCCCTTGACAGGGAAATCGTTGGCAATGTATCAACCAATGAGGCATGGAGCACCCTGACCTCGCGCTGGAACAGTCTTGCCTCGTCAGCTGCAGGAAGGGTTGCTAACCTGCAGCCTGTTGACACCGAACTTGACTCTTTCCTCACAAACAGGGCACTGGATGGACTCTTCCTGAAACTTGCGGCAGAAGAGGCAAATATCCGCAACAACGCAGAAGCAAGGGTCACGGACCTTCTCCAAAGGGTATTTGGCAGGGCGGAAGGAGTTTAGTATATTTGAGGTAATATAAATAAAACTGGTTTTTATCATTGTAACTATTGGCTATATTATAATTTATCGAACCTAAAACACCTTTAAAAACCCAAAAGAAAGTATTATGAGAAAGAAAAGTATTGAGTTGTTAAACAAGGGAGTAACCGATGAACTGGCAGCCGTGCATCAGTATATGTACTTTCACTTTCATTGTGACGACCAGGGGTATGACCTTCTGGCAAACCTTTTCAGGCGTATTGCAATAGGCGAGATGGTTCATGTAGAGGAACTGGCTGAAAGGATTCTTTACCTGGGCGGTGAGGTTGAAATGAAGGTAGCAAAGAACGTGGAGAAGATTCATGATGTAAAAAAGATGCTCGAGTACGCTGCTGAAATGGAGGAAGGCGCGATCTCAGACTACAACAAATGGGCACTGGAGTGTTCTAAAAATGAAGACTCGGTATCGAAGAAGCTATTTGAAGCGCTGGTTGAGGACGAAGAGAAGCATTTTGACCAGTTCGATGATGAGATCGAGAACCTGAACAAATTCGGTGACAATTACCTGGCCCTGCAGTCGATAGAAAGAAGCAAATCACAGGCAGGTAAAAAAGAGGAATAAACACACTGGCAACATCAAATACGAAAAGCCTCGCGGGTAAATTCCTGGGGGCTTTTTCTGTTTATGCCATGGTGAAACCCCCGTATATTCATACCTTCATTATAATCTCCATTTCGCCACATCATTCTGTACGCAAACTGTCAACAGGGTTCGCCCTCGCAGCCTTAAGCGACTGGTAAAGCATTGCAGTGAATGCTATAAGCGATGCCAGCAGAATTGCGGTTAAAAAATGATGCCAGTTATCTTCTATTTCAATCCTGAAAGCGAAGTTCTGCACCCAGCTGCCTATCACCAGCCATGATGCGGGGATGGCAATAACTGCACCGGCAATAAGCCATCGCGCCATATCCTTCATAAGAGACCAGACTATAAGCCAAACAGGTGCCCCGAATGTCTTTCTCACACCTATCTCCTTTACCTTGCGGTTTACCGTAAAGGAGGTAAGAGCAAACAGGCCCATAAAAGAGATAACAATGGCCAGAACAGCCGCAGAAGTTATCATTCTGGATATCCTCTCCTCCTGCCTGTACATCTCTTCAAACAGCTGGTCAACGAAAATATAATCGAAAACATAGTTGGGATCGGCTTCTTCAAAAACCCCACTGATATAATCCATTATCTCACCCGTCTCACCAGATTCATATCTTATACTTATCTGACTGAATCGTGAAGAGTACATTGTAAAGGCCACGGGCTCTATTTCATGATGCAATGAACGGAAGTTGAAATCGGCCACCACTCCTATAACCGGCCCTGAGTGATGTAAAACGTGTATCTCCTCTCCTACTGCCTGGTCAAGACCTAGTCTGCGGGCCGCCATCTCATTGATCACAATGGCCGCAGAATCTGTTCGCATTTCAGGGTCAAAACCTCTTCCCTGCACTACCTGCATGCCGAAGGTCTCAAGGTAATCATGCTGCACCCTGTTCTCATGTATTATTA
>PWNY01000132.1 GCA_003557805.1 Bacteroidales bacterium
CGAAAGCAGGGAGAGTCTTGAAAAAAGGCTCAGTAAGGCAGGGTACGAGATATCCTTTTCAAAAGAGTTCGACAAAATCATAATTAACGATAAGCTTCACAGGGCTATTGACCAGGCAGAGGAAGAGGTAAGACGGTTTATCGATACAGAAAACTAACCGCATGGAGCAGCAAAGCAAGAAAACCCGCACCGGCCTTTTGTTCGGATCATTTAACCCTGTACATACCGGTCACCTGATCATAGCAGACCATTTTCTGCAAAACACAGACCTTGATCAGATATGGTTCGTCCTTTCTCCCCAAAACCCGTTAAAAAATGAAAAGGAGATGCTGGGGGAGAAAGAACGGCTGGATATGCTTAAAGTTGCAATTGCAAATAACCCGGGATTTGATCTGTGCGAAATTGAGCTCGGAATGGATAGGCCATCCTATACAGTGAACACCATGGAACTGCTTTGCAGAAAGCATACTGAAATGGAATTTACACTTATTATTGGATCGGACAACCTTGAGGAGCTGGATCAGTGGAAGGATTATGAAAAACTGCTGAAGTATTATACTATATACGTTTACAAAAGGTCTGAAAAGGTTCGTTCCCCTTATTCATCCCGCCCGAATGTATTCCTGTTTGACTCACCACTGCTGAACATCTCCTCGAGCATGATCAGGGACCTGGTCGCCAGGGGCAAAAAGCCAAGATACCTGGTACCCGCCAATGTACTTGAAATAATCGATGGAAGGGGATTATACCGCAAATAGAAGTTAAACTAAAGTTAAGCAAGAGACTCCATGGAGAGATATAAACCTAATTACTCTTTCCTCCCGAGCCCGAAAGCCTCACGGAACTCTTCCACACAGTCCAGTTTTTCCCAGGCAAAGAATTCAACCTCCTTAAATATTTTTTCTTCACCATTTATGGTCTCAACGAAAGTGTTGTCGTCCTGGTAAAAGACCTCCACCTTTTCCCTATGGGGGCTCCTGCCAAAATGCCCATAAGTCGAGGTCTTGAGAAATACCGGATTGAAAAGCCCGAACTTATTTATTATCGCCCATGGCCTAAGGTCACATATATCCATTATCCTCGAGGCTATCTCTCCATCCGGCACTTCCACGTTGGAAGTCCCGTATGTGTTTACAAACACTCCAACCGGCTCAGGCACACCAATAGCGTATGCGAGCTGTACAAGTATCTCATCCGCCACACCTGCTTTTACCATGTTTTTTGCAATATGCCGCGCCGCATAGGCAGCTGAACGGTCAACCTTACTGGCATCCTTGCCGGAGAATGCACCGCCACCGTGAGCTCCTTTCCCCCCATATGTATCAACTATAATTTTCCTTCCAGTCAGTCCTGTATCACCGTGGGGCCCGCCGATAACGAACTTCCCGGTAGGGTTCACCAACAGCCTGTACCCGTTCTCAAAGAGCTTGCCAAGCCGTTTGGGCAGAGTCCTTATGACCCTGGGAATAAGAATATTCTCAATGTCCCTGCGAATCTGATCCTGCATCTTCTTTTCCGCCTCCTTTGCCTCCTCAGGGGATTTGCCGGCAGGCTTTACAAACTCGTCGTGCTGGGTGCTGATCACGATGGTATCAATTGCCTCAGGCTGTTTGTCATCCCCGTACCTGACGGTTACCTGCGACTTGCTGTCAGGCCTGAGGTAGCGCATATGTACAGCCTCCTTCCTGATACCGGCGAGCTCCTGGAGCAGAATATGGGAAAGATCCATGGAAAGGGGCATGTATTCGTCGGTTTCAAGGGAGGCATACCCGAACATCATACCCTGGTCACCTGCACCCATCTCCTCCTCTTTACTCCTTACAACACCCTGGTATATGTCGGGAGACTGCTCATGTATGGCTGAGATCACCCCGCAGGATTCAGCGTCAAACTTGTATGCCGAACGGGTATAACCGATATCGGTAAGTACCTTTCTTACCGTCTGCTGAATGTCAACCCATGCATTTGTCCTTACCTCTCCGCTTACCACAACAAGGCCGGTGGTTACCATCGTTTCGCAGGCGACCTTGGAGCTGGGATCCCGGCGCAGGAACTCGTCTAGAAGTGCGTCGGAGATCTGGTCGGCAATTTTATCCGGATGTCCTTCAGAAACTGATTCAGATGTGAATAAATATCCCATATCTCGCTGATATAAACTTTTTTGCCTGTTAATTGAAAAGATTCGCAAAGGTAAGCAAATATTGCGAATTCCAGAGCCCGTAAGGTCATTGACGGGTAATTTCACGGAAAACCTCCTCGAGGCTTTCACCCTGTTGCTCAAGCCCGAGTATGATCATTTTGTTGCTGACAGCAAAGTTGAACAAGTCCGGCCTGATATCACCTTTTGAAGAGAATACCCGGTAAGTTTTGGGACCCTCAACAGAAACATCCACAACTCCTTTAATATTTCGAAGCATTTCAATATCAGCCTCCCTGTCAAGCTCAATCCTTATTACCCGGCCTGCCTTGTTCAACAGCCGCACCTCCTGATTTGGGGCATCAGCCATTATCTTCCCCCTGTTTATTATTATTACACGGTTGCAAACAGCTTCAACCTCCTGCATGATATGAGTCGACAGTATTACTGTCTTCTGCCTGCCGATCTCCTTTATCAACCCCCGTATTTCCGCCAGCTGGTTGGGGTCCAGGCCTGAGGTGGGTTCATCCAGTATAAGCACATCGGGATCATGTATCAGTGCCTGGGCCAGCCCGACCCTCTGGCGGTATCCCCTTGAAAGGGTTCCGATCGTTTTTTTCCGTTCGTCACCCAGTCCGGTCATGCTTATCATCTCCTCCACCCTTTTGCTGCAGTTACGACCAAGCCCGTACACCCCGGCCACAAACATCAGGTACTCACGGACATACATATCGGTATAAAGCGGATTGTTTTCGGGAAGGTAACCAACATTACGCTTAACACCCATTGGCTCCTTGTCAACATCATAGCCGCAAACACTTGCCCGGCCTGAGGTTTTCTGCAAAAAACAGGAAATTATCTTCATCATGGTCGATTTGCCAGCCCCATTGGGGCCCAGCAGTGCAACGACCTCGCCCTCCCTTATCCGGAATGAGACCTCATCCAGGGCCTTTTGCCTCCCGTAGACCTTTGTTACCTTTTCCGCCTCTACTGACATATCACATTGTCTATTTACGCTAAATTAGTAATTTTATCATTCCTTGCAGGAAACAACGGATCAATGCTTATAAAAGTATAATCTTGACAGGCACAGTAACTAAATCAACCGGCAGCTGGTACCGGGTAAAGACCGACGATGGCAGGAGCTTTGAATGCCGCCTGCGGGGCAGGCTCAAAATAGCAGGTTCAAAGGCCACAAACCCCGTTGCGGTCGGTGACAGGGTGCAGATAAGACTTGAAGATAATACAGCTAATGGCATTATTGAGGATATCAGGGAAAGGAAAAACTACATAATAAGGAAAGCCACCAGGCTTTCCAGGCAAACCCATGTTATTGCGGCAAACATAGACCAGGCAGTGATAATTGCCACCCTGGCATACCCTCGAACCTCAACCGGTTTTATAGACAGGTTTTTGGTAACATGCGAGGCTTACAGCATCCCGGCGGCAATTGTTTTCAACAAGTACGATCTTGTGAAGGATACCGGGGATGAGGACAGGCTGAAAAGGCTTACTGAAATATACTCTGATGCAGGTTACAGCTGCCTGAATGTTTCGGCAACCGGAAAAATAAATACAGAAGAGTTCATAAAGCTTTTAAAAGACAAAACCAGTCTTCTTTCCGGACACTCAGGAGTTGGGAAATCGGCCCTGATCAATGCGATAGAACCGGGTCTTGACCTGAAAGTCCAGGCATTGTCAAGGGCTCACAAAAAAGGCAGGCACACCACAACTTTTGCGGAAATGTTCACCCTGAGCACAGGTGCCAACATTATTGACACTCCCGGGATCAAGGAGTTCGGCCTGGTAGACTTTGAATCCTGGGAGCTGTGCCACTATTTTCCGGAGATGAGAAGATTTTTCAATGAATGCAGGTACGATAACTGCACTCATTATAACGAGCCCGGATGCAGGATAAGACAGGAGGTTAACAGCGGCAACATAAGTCCAGAAAGGTATGAAAGCTATCTTAGCATACTTATGGATGAGGATATACACGCATCAGGTAAAAAACGCAAATAACAGTATCAAAACCGCTTTATTCTATGAGAGTTTTAATACAGAAGGTGGAGACGGCGTCAGTTGAGATAAACAAGAGAGAACACGCGTCAATAGGCAGGGGATTGCTGGTGTTTTTGGGTATTGAGGCCGAAGACGGTAGTAATGATATTGAATGGCTTACTGGAAAGATCTCTAAACTAAGAGTCTTTGACGACAGTGAAGGGGTAATGAACCTGTCAGTTAAGGATGTGGAGGGTGATATTATGGTGATAAGCCAGTTTACGCTGCATGCATCCACCAAAAAAGGCAACCGTCCATCATACATAAAAGCCGCAAGACCTGAGCATGCAATACCCCTTTACAGGGAATTTGTTTCACGGCTTGGCAAGGAGAGCGGATGCAGGGTATGTTCGGGTGAGTTCGGGGCTTACATGAAAGTGTCACTGGTCAACGACGGACCTGTTACCATAGGCATTGACAGCAAGATAAAGGAATAGAAAGCAGGCCAACCCTAATACGCCCATTTTATCCATACGGCACCCCAGGTAAAGCCGCCACCGAATGCTGTCAAAATCAGGTTATCCCCTTTGCTTAGCCTGTCTTCGTAATCCCACAGACAAAGCGGTATAGTTGCATTCGTGGTGTTGCCGTACTTCTGTATGTTTACCATCACCCTCTCATTGGGAATGCCCATTCTTTTTCCGGTAGCTTCTATAATGCGGAGATTTGCCTGATGCGGAACCAGGTAGGATATCTCTTCCCGGCTCAGGTCG
>PWNY01000312.1 GCA_003557805.1 Bacteroidales bacterium
CTCAGATGAGTCAAAGAGCCTGGGACACCTATTACCAAAACCCCATCAGCTGTCAGCTTTTCATTTGCAATGGCATAGAACTCACGGGTAAAGAACCTGTTTGTCTGCAATGTTGAAGGGTCGTTAAATCCACTGAAAATGACATCATACTTAGCAGTTGTCCTTTTCAGGTAGAACCGGCCATCAACATCCCTGATTACTACCCTGTCGTCCTCAAACTCCTGCTCAGTTAATGGTGTTGGGAACTTCCTGACTACCTCCGGTATCACTGGGTCAACCTCGGCATATTCTATCTTTTTCACATCATGCTTTAAAACCTCATTAATTACCCCTCCCGCACCGCCGCTTAGTATCAATACGTGTTCGGGAGAGGGATGCGACAGCATAGCAAAATGGACAAACTCCTCTATGTAAATAATGTCAGGGTTTGGGGAGGTAATTACAGGAATTCCGTCCGAGAAAAAGGTATATTCATTCTCCCTTTCAACAACAGCAATATTGCCGTAATTTGAATTTTGATAGTGCAGAAGGTTTTGACTGCCCCATTGCTGCTTTACCGAATATAACTCTATCCTGTCACCAAGCGAACCAATGAGTGCAAAAGCGATAAAAGCCAGCAAAATCATTGTCAGCAGCCCTGCCGCCCTTTTAAGAAGAGTCAGCCCGGAATTCCAGAACGGCTCCATCAAAAGGGCACAAATTGCGGTGTTAAGTAAAGCCAAAAGCAATGCTATATTGAATGAATGAAGATAGGGTATGAACAGGTATGTCAATATTACCCCTCCGGCTATTGTTCCCAGGGTCTCATAGATATATACCCTTGCTATGCTCACCGCATCGGAACTGTCTTCAGGAGCCTTACTTTTTTGCGGTTTTGAAAAGGTATAATAGAGTTCACAGCCCAAAGTGAACAGTGCTCCGTGAAACAGGCTCACGGGAAGAAGTATTAAAAATGACAGGTAAAACATGGGCAAAATACCCAGGCCCTCTCCCGGTAACACGGCCATAAAATCCCTGAAAACCCTGGATGCATGAATAGCTGCAACAAAGAAGAGTGAAAACAGCAATGTAACCACGATAAACCAGGAGAGTTTCTGCCTTGCCCGGGACACCTTCCTGCCCAGGAAATATGCCCCGGCAGATTCCAGCAGGAGCCAGTTTGCAAGTATCACCCCTATTGAGAGCTCATTTCCGCGAAACGCTATCATCAGCTCCCGCAACAACACTATCTGGGCTATTAGGCCGCTAAAGCCCATTACAATGACAGCGCCAACTATTTTATTCCTCATGCCTGGGACCATATACCGGGTATCTTATGACCGCAGGAGGTACATTTCCCCTCCCTGATATTGTTTTCAGTAACAGCAAAATGAACCCTCCTGATAAGATATCCGTCACATATGGGACAGAAGGTCGAGTTGTATTTATGACCCGGGACATTACCGAGTGTTACGTAATGCAGGCCAACCTCCCTTGCAATGCCGTGGGCATTTTCCAGTGTCTCGACCGGTGTGGGTGACAGACTGGTAAGCTTATAGTTCGGGAAAAACCTTGAAAAATGGAGGGGGACCTCCTCTGACAGCTCATCCCTTATCCAGGTGCACATACTCCTGATCTCCCCTGCGGAGTCATTTATCGTGGGGATCACAAGGTTAACAATTTCCAGCCAGGTACCGGCTGCCCATATAGCCTTCAGGGTCTTTAGCACAGGCTCCAGCTCGGCATCTGAGTTATCATATGCCCTACTGGAAAATCCTTTCAGGTCTATGGTAACCGCATCAGTATATTTCAGCAGCTCCTTTAACGGCTCCGGCTTCATATAGGCATTTGAGTGCCAAAGCACCCTTAAGCCGGCCTCTTTTGCCAGCATAGCAATATCAAGAACATATTCATAAAAAACCGTGGGCTCATTATATGTGGAAGAGATAACAGGCAGCTCAAGTTCCAGTGCCGCATCAACTATATCCTGGGGGGTGTATTCCTGGTATCTGCCTATCTCCTCTATTGATCTCTGCGACAGGTGCCAGTTATGGCAGTGCCTGCACCTGAAGTTGCACCCTGCAGTACCTATGCATATCATATTCTCACCGGGCAGCATATGGTGCTGCGGTTCTTTTTCAATTGGGTCAATATTTACCGCTGAAGGTTTCCCGTAAACAACATTATAGAGTATGCCCCGGCGGTTCTCCCTGTTTTTGCAAAAACCGCGCCTTCCGGCTGGAATAATACATGCACGATAACAGAGCTCACATCTGATCCGGTTTCTTTCCATAACTGAATAATACATCGCCTCCCTGTAATTAAACCTTTCAGGCATAACGGTACCGCTGCCAGCAGCACCTGAAGGTGCACCGAAAAATGCCGGTGAAAAAACAGCGTTGCCTCTTCTGAAAAGAGCTCCAGGTAACAATAAAGCCGCGCAACCCAATAGTGCACGTCTTAAAAAGTATCGCCGGGTTGAAGGTTTTATTGATATGCTTTTCATACAGGCTTATTTTTCTTTTTATGGTTAAACCATTTTATCTAAAGTTTCCAGACACCGTATATCTCTTTTCCGCAACTACCACACCTCCCATCCTTCAGTTCATTTCCGGTTACTGAATAGTGAGTCCGGCTGACAAGCAGCTTGCCGCACTCCGGGCAATAGGTTGAATAACTGTCATGCCCTGGTACGTTGCCAATATACACATAATGCAAGCCATTTTGCCTCGCCTTGCCGGCAGCTGCTTCAAGAGTGCTTAAAGGAGTTGGCGGCAGGGAGGTTAATTGGTATGTTGGCGAAAACCTGTTTAAGTGCAAAGGAACATCTCTGCCGATATTTTTAACTATCCATTTACTCATTTTATCTGTCTCTTCAATGCTGTCATTTAAAGTCGGTATGATAAGGGTTACTATTTCAAGGTGGACATTTTCCTGTCTTATTATCTTTAGCGTATCCAGGACTGGCTCAAGGTTTGCCGATGATATATCCCTGTAAAAATCATCACAAAAGGCCTTAAGATCAACTGTCACACCATTCATGTATTTTAAAACATCCCTTAGTGGTTCCGGGCTTATATACCCGTTGGTATGAAAAAGCGTAAGCAGGCCTTCTTCCCTTGCTGCCTTTGCAATATCATACATGTACTCATAAAAAACTGTAGGTTCGTTTATACTGTGTGATATTGATTTACAGCCACGTCTTTTTGCAATATCCGCTATTTCAAGGGCACTATAGCTGCG
Organism: Bacteroidales bacterium; assembly: GCA_003557805.1. Taxonomy (GTDB): domain Bacteria; phylum Bacteroidota; class Bacteroidia; order Bacteroidales; family UBA7960; genus PUPG01. The sequence goes on from PWNY01000312.1 coordinate 3,223, forward strand.
CGGGCTTATTCCGGAAGGCCCCCTCTGGGATATATGCCAGTTATGGCAATGCTTGCAACGGAAGTTGCAAGAAGCGGTATAAACACATAGGTTGCTGTGTCCCGGCAGCATATGGTACATAGGCTCCATCTCAACAGGGTCTATCTGCAGGCCTGAAGCATTACCATATACAAGGCTGTAAAGCTGACCATTAATGTTTTCCCTCACCCGGCAAAAGCCGGTCCTGTTTTCCGCAATTACGCATCTACGGTAACATAGATCACAGCGCACACGATTCCTTTCAAGCGTGGTGTAATACATGGCTTCCTTTAAAGAATCCCGATCCATTTTGTCAGGTTTAGGAGATGGCCCTGTAGTCAAAGCCGGTATGCATGTACTGGCATTTAAGGCATTCAGGCCTTGCAGGCAGCCCAGTGACATGAAAGCACCTGCTCCCAAAAGCCTTAAAAACTCCCTGCGATTTGTTGACCTGTTATGCACCGGATTCAATTTTTTTATGTTTCTGTTTTCACTTACTAATTTGGCCGGCCTGCTTAATGCTGCAGCCCATTTTCTTTATTCCCAGAGGCCATGGATTTGATAGCCGCAAGAACTGCATCCTGCCCTAACAATGCTGTTGCTCAGTACTGAAAAATGTGACCTGTGTATCAACTTACTTTCACATCCCGGACAGTATGTTGAATTGTATCTGTGCCCAGGTACATTACCTATATAGACATATTTTAGTCCGCTTCCCTTTGCTGTTTCTGCAGCTCTTTCAAGGGTCCTCACAGGTGTTGATGACAAATTTGCAAGCCTGTAAACAGGGAAAAACCTGCTGAAATGAAGCGGTACGTTATCACCGAGCTCATTATATATCCAGTCACACATACTTTTTATCCCGGCTGTATCATCATTAAGTGTGGGCACTACAAGGTTCACTATCTCAAAACAGCAATCCTCCTCACCCAGCACCTTTAATGTTCTCAAAACCGGCTCCAGCCTGCCTGACACAACTTCCCTGTAAAACTCATCACTAAATGCTTTCAGGTCTATCTTGACAGCATCAACATATGGCAGAAGCTTTCGCAGGGGCGCAGGGTTGATATAGCCGTTGGAGACAATGCTAACAAGCAATCCCTCGCTCTTTGCCATACGGCTAATATCATACATGTATTCATAAAATACAGTAGGTTCGGTATAGGTAAAGGATATAGAACGGACACCCCGCCTGAGGGCCTCACCAACTATCTGCCCGGGTGTCATTTCATACTCCCTTACCTGTCCGGGCCCTGTCTGGGATATGTGCCAGTTATGGCAATATTTGCACCTTAAATTGCACCCGACCGTTGCAACACACAGCCTGCTGTGGCCAGGGATAAAATGATACAGGGGGGCCTTCTCAATGGGACCGGTGTCAAATGTGCATGGTTTGCCATATACCATACTGTACAGCCTGCCGGAAAAATTTTGCCTTACCCGGCATAACCCGCTTCCGCCGTCGGGAATTTCGCACTGATGTGGACAAAGCTCACACTTGACCCTGTTGTTTGCCAGGCTGGAATAGAACATGGCCTCCTTTAGCGGAGATAGTAACTTGCTGCCGCGGGCCAAAGGAGTTGCAGTCCCGGCAGCACTGACACAATTAAATATTATCCTTCCTGGGTTAAACAAAAA
>PWNY01000418.1 GCA_003557805.1 Bacteroidales bacterium
CCGGTCATAGAGGATGCTGCCGAGGCCCTGGGATCACATATCAGGGGGAGAAAATGTGGTTCTTTCGGCCTGCTGGGAACCCTTTCTTTTAACGGGAACAAGATAATCACCACCTCAGGAGGGGGAGCACTTCTTTCAAACAACCAGGAACTTATAAACAGGGCCCGCTTTCTTGCAACACAGGCACGGGACCCCGCACCCCACTACCAGCATTCAGAAATAGGCTACAATTACAGGATGAGCAATATACTCGCCGGCATTGGAAGGGCACAGATGGAGGTGCTGGATTCAAGGATCGGCGCACGGCGCAAGATCTTTGATTTTTACAAGGGCCTGCTGGCCGGAGTCGATGGTGTGTCGTTTCACCCTGAACCGGAAGGGGATTTTTCCAACCGCTGGCTTACCGCTATACTTATCAACCCCCAAAAGACCGGGGGTATAGGACATGAACAGGTGCGCAAGGTACTTGAGGACCACAACATTGAGTCACGCCCCCTGTGGAAGCCAATGCACAGGCAGCCGGTATTCAGCACCTGCCCATTCTTTAATACAGGGGTTTCCGATCAGTTGTTCGAGCAGGGTCTATGCCTGCCTTCAGGTACCGGTATGACCGATGCTGATATAGAAAGGATAGCAGGCGCACTTCTAAAGGCCTTTGGCCATTAATCCCTATCAGTCTTCTTCCTGGCAGAACCTCCTGTAGTTACTCTCTCCGCTTGCATTACCCATCCTCATTGCCGCCTCGAAATTCCTGCATGCGCTTTCAATATCTCCCAGCGCACGGTAACATACACCCCTGAGGTTGACCAGTGACGGATGTGGGTCGTAGCTCTCCTCATATGCATATATTGCCTCTATGCATTCTTCGTACTCATCGAGGTAATAGAGGCTGAAGGCCCTCAGTCGTTCAGCATTCGGATCTTCGGGCACAACCTCGAGATACTCCTCAAAAGATTCCAGCGCAGCTTCATAATCCCCCTGGCTGTAAATATCTACTGCCTCTTCCAGCATATCCCGGTTCGGCTCAATAAACCTCTGAAAATATACGCGCTGGTGCTGCTGCTGAACAATGCTGTCATTGGGGTTGTGCAATACACCCTCTTCAATAAGCTCCCAGGCCCTGTCGCTGTCTCCTGCCCGTTGATACAGGTCTGAAGCAAAAGCCCATGCGTTTGCATTGTCCCTGTTATTATCCAGGTATGTTCCCAGGTATCCGTATATCTTATCCTCCATTCCCTTTTCATTCAAAAGTCTTGACAGCAACTGCACGTTCCTGAAATAGTTCGGTTTAAGATTATAGGCTTTTTCGGAAAAGACCAGTGCACTGTCAGTCTCACCAAGATTGTAATATGCCAGGGCCGAATAATACTCCCTCCTTGCATCAAATGGGTTTGTCCTCTCTTCCCTCAGTATGTCAATTGCCTCCTGGAACCGGTCTTCCTGTATAAGGTATCGTGCCTTTAGTGAGGATATTGACTCTCCCCACACGCTCAGGTTCGGCATCCACGGGAACTCTTCCAGGAAAAGATCGGCAGAAGAGCTTAGCTGGCCCGCCATGATCTCCTGGTAAATCACCCTCTGCAATTTGGAGGACTGAAAGTTCAGATAAAGAATGTAAGAAGAGGGAAGCATAAGTGCCAGCATTACAAAAGAGAGAATCTTTGCCACCCCTCCCCTTCTGGCTGCCACGCCTTCCGGCGGGTTTGCCGGAATATCCTCCCGGGATTCGCTTTCCTCATCATCTGAGGCAAGGGAACTGACTATACCTATTGCAAGATAGAGAGAGAAAAGTATCTGTATCTCCGGGCGGTCATGAGGGAAGTTAAAAAAGGCATCGAAACCATAAAACATCAACCCGAAACCAGCCAGGAACAGGTGGCGGTAACGTCTTGTTCTTCTGTCCCTGTAGAGATATGCTTTTATAAGGTTCCAGAAAACAAAAACGAAAATGAAAATATAGATAAGCCCCCCGGGAACTCCCAGCTCGGCCGTGGTTTCAATGAAGTCGTTGTGTGCCTTGTACAGGTATATAAACCCGGGGTTTCTCTGGTTCTCATGCTCAAGTATATTTATCTTCCAGTTACCTGCACCAACACCCAGGATGGGATTTTCCCGAATAATATCAAATGACCAGAACCAGGAGCTGACCCGGTTGCTCTCCCTGGCATCGTCCTGTATTGTTGCCAGCTGCGTGCCAACAGCCTGTGTATGCCTTGCCGTTGTCTGGGGGTAAAGATTTGCCCTTACCAGGGAGAAGATCACAAGGGCAAGGACAAGCACCCCGAGATAGGTTCCCAAAACCATCAGGTGGCTGCTTTTTTTCTCGCGGTAATAGTTAAACAGCGTATACAAGACAAACACAAGGGTGATAACTATAAGTCCCACATAAAAGCCCCTTGTGGCCAGGAAAAAGGTTGCCAGCATACCCGTGAACATGCCTGCTATCCCGATACGCCTGAGCCATTTTGTATCGTACAGCCACAGGTACATGGCAAACGGGATCTTTACAAAGATGGCAGAAGCCAGTATGTTTTTGTTTGAATAGACAGACTTTATATCTGTTATGCTTCTGAAATTGCCTTCAATGTACTGCCCGATATAATAGAAAACCGAAAGGCTGTCAAATATCAAAAGAAGGGTGCCGAGAACAGCGATCATTTTAACATAGCGGATATCCCGCATCAGTATCACCGACAATATGAAAACCGCGGCAAACACCGAGAATAGCTTTGTAAACTGTAATACGGCCTCATGTATGTTTATTGCCTGCGTGAATGAGACCAGCACCAGTACCATGAAAGCACCGTATGCAATACCCGCCCTGGTATCAAAAAAACGCATCAACAACCCGGGTTCCCCCTTTATCTCCCTCCGGCTCAACAAATATGAAAAAGAGAGGATGTTGAGTATCGACAGGGTCATGAACTTCGATGTGTTCGTGTCCAGGGCCATCCAGTTTGGGGTGAATGTCACAACGAATATGTAGGCGAGTATTATCAGGCCGAAAGGTATCTGGGAGGCTTTGAAAAGCGGTTTCTTTTCCTTTCTGTATTTGCTTCGCCTGTTCTTGCGCCCCTCATACTTCCCGCCTCGCTGGATCTTCTCTTTATGTTGTCTGTTTTTTCTGCTCATGGGCCGGAGTGTTTTTTGAAAGAGATCCTTTTTGCTGAATCAAACTATAAAGTTAAAACATTTTGTAACTTTGATTATCAGGTGTTTTTCTGTTTTTTCAAATGAACAAAAACGGACCCAACATACCATTTTTCCTTTACCGGCCACTAAAAAGCCTGTATCAAAAGTATGCCGACCGTTTTGTCCCCAGGTGGCTGGTGCTGTTGTTTGACATTCTGGTTATCTTCATAAGTTTTTACCTGGCATTTGCAATAAGGCTGAACTTTGAACTCCACAGGCTTGATTTTGGGCTTGAGCTGCCCCAGGCACTTATAGTAACGGCTGTATATTCCCTGTCCTTTGTTTGGTATCGGCCCTTTTACGGTATTATCAGGCATACGGGGTTGAATGACGCGTTCAGGTTATTCCAGGCCACAGCATCTGCATTTCTGGTGCTTATGATAACAGGCGGAGCAGTCCGGCTTTCAGGAGCTATAGTACCCTGGACGGTATCATTTGCGGTTTACCTGATCCATTTCCTTTTGGCCTACTTTATCCTTATGGGCGCCAGGGTGGTTGTCAAATCGGTGTTTTCAGAGGTGGCCAGGTCTTACACCGGCAAAGGTTACCGTGTAATAATATTCGGCGCCGGTTCATCAGGAGTGCTTGCCAGGAATGCACTGGTCAATGACCCCGGAACCATCTACAGGCTGGTTGCCTTTGCAGATGACAACCCTGCAAAGACAAACAAAATGCTTGAAGGGGTGCCGGTAGTGCTTCCGGAAAAGGCATTGAGCACTAACTTCATTAAAAGCTCAGGGGCTGAACTCCTGGTTATATCTATACAGAACCTGAACCCTGGAAGAAGGGCCGAGATCATAGAACAGGCTCTTGAACTGGACCTGGAGGTAAAGGTTGTCCCTCCGCTCGACCGCTGGGTGCACGGACAATTATCGACATCTCAGCTGCAAAAGGTGAGGATAGAGGATTTGATGGAGCGGGAGCATATCATTCTTGATAGTACAAAGGTTGCAGCCGATATCCGCGGCAAATCAGTCCTGGTGACAGGTGCTGCCGGTTCAATTGGGGGGGAGCTTGCAAAACAGGTGCTTGGGTTCAGACCTGCCGGGCTAATCCTTGTTGATAACGCAGAGTCGGCACTTTTCAATCTCCAGTATGAGATAGGTTCTGACAGGGGGTTTGCTGATGATATAAATACCGTTGAGTACCTGGTGGCCGATGTCAGGAATAAATATCGCATGGAGCAGGTCTTTAAGACATACAGGCCGGACATCATATATCATGCTGCCGCTTACAAGCATGTGCCCCTGATGGAATCTTTCCCCTATGAGGCCCTGCAAACAAATGTCTTTGGTACAAAGGCACTGGCTGACCTGGCCCTGGAGCACAATTGTAAAAAGTTTGTGCTGGTGTCAACCGACAAGGCGGTGAACCCCACCAATGTTATGGGTGCTAGTAAGCGTATCGCTGAATTATACACCCAGGCCCTGAGCAATGAAACCACGCAATTTGTTACAACCCGCTTCGGTAATGTTCTTGACTCCAATGGTTCGGTGATTCCCCTGTTCCGTAAACAAATAGAAAACGGGGGGCCGCTGACCATTACCCACAGGGAGATAACCCGTTTTTTTATGATGATTTCAGAGGCCTGCAGCCTTGTTCTCGAGGCGGGCGCCATGGGCAAGGGGGGTGAGATATTTGTTTTTGACATGGGTAAGCCTGTAA
>PWNY01000426.1 GCA_003557805.1 Bacteroidales bacterium
AGGCTGCGCCCGGCATACTTTTCGATTATGCCATTGTCAAAAATATTGGTATTGTGGCCCGGGCTGAATGAAGTGTGCCTTGGAGCCGTTATTTCGGTCCCCTCCAGCATTATTGTGTCGGTGGTGTGTATGGTGGTAGGCTCCTCACCTGCACGGGCAAAAGTACCGGTAAACAGCAGCTGTATACAAATTGAAAATGCAGCTGGAATATAGTAATGCAGTCTGAACATATAATGCCTTTTATACCGGTGATTGCCGGCATACGCTTATAACACGGTTAATTACGCTTGTAACAGACGGCGATTTTAATCGCTTTTATTCCCGAAAGCTACAATTACGTTGTATCAACAGGCAGGTCTTCTGACTTGTTCCATGTTTGCCGCCTTCCCGTCCATACAGGACAGTGGCATTGCAGTGACAAACATTATTCTGGGAACTTACAGCAGCGGGTACTGTTCAGGATTTACACCTGATTCCCTTTTCATCCGGTTGATCCGGTAGGATGCCGGAACCTGTATGACAGCAAAGGTATATAAAAAAATTAAAAGTAAAGTGAAATTCCGAGGCCGCATAGCTCTTTTACAGGACGGCAGTCTGGCTTAAGTATACTTTTCCCGGAGTTCAGTGCAACAGTACCGCAGCCGCCACCACAGGCAAGCTGCAGCTCACAGGTTTTGCACTCTTTTATAGACAGTACATCCCTTTGCTGCCAGATGTTGACAGCCTCCCTGTTCAGCTTAAAACCGGGATGGAAGCTGCCCAGCTCCTCACCGGGCTTACCAACTGTTGCGGTGCAGCTGTAAATAAAACCCCTGTGGTCAAAAGCCCATTCGTTTTTACATGCCGGGCAGGCATCGAAAAGGGGAGGAGGCAGTGCCCCGTTATCTTTAAGGAAGCGTGCCACGCTGAATGCCGGCCTGTGAAACTGCATTATCTCGGGATATTTACCAATAAGGCTGTATAATTCCTGGTACATTGAAAGCCGGGAGAATATCTTTTCATGCGGAGAATGGCAGTGGTGTAGTTCATAATTACGGCCAAGCTGTGTCTTAAACACCGGTGATGATGTCCAGCCCTTATCAATCGCATAACGTGCAAGTTCAGGAAGGTAGCCTATGTTTTCACTGTCGACAACCATTCGCAGGTTCACCGGGATACCTGATTCAAGGCAACGGTCAACTGCTGAGCTGATCCTGCCGAAGGTGGGCTTGCCGCTCTTGTGGGGCCTGCGTTTTTCATGTACCTCTTCGGGACCGTCAATGGTAAGCTGTATCTCCCTGATGTTTGCAACCGAGAGCACCTCCAGGTATTCTTCAAGGTGGTATCCGTTGGTAACTACAGCAATGTCAGTATTATGTTCTGTGCATTTGCCTGTGAAATAGGATAGAGACTCCCTGTATCGTTTACCTGGCATAAGAGGCTCACCACCGAAGAGTGTGATGTATTTGCCGCGGCCTTTTGTAAGGTGTTCCGAATGTGTGAAAAAGGAGTCGATAAGTTCCCTGCTCAACCCGGAACCTGCAGAGAGGTAGGGGGCCTGGTAACAATAGCTGCAACTTAGGTTGCAGGCATATGTCGGTACGAAGAAAAGCTGAACCTCCTCTTTTTCCCTCTGCTCAAGGAAGTCCAGGTATGCCATACGGTACCTGGTCTCCTCCTCTTCGGGAACTGCCAGATAGCCTTTTTCTGCAAACAACCTGCCTGCAGGACTATTGGGCTTATCCAGGGCCTTTAGTTCCTGGCTGCTTACAATGTCGGCATGGCCTGAAAGCAGGTTCAGGATGGCGTAATTGCCGCTGCTCCCCAACCTGCTTATAATATTAAACCTGGAAGGTTTCAGTGTGTCAGTCATGGCACCCGGCCTGGGTAACGGATGTCTTTGCACAGCACTGTGCCTGCTTTGGCTGCTGCTTCTCCCGTTTTCCGGTTTTTTTGCTTGTTAGGTTCCTCATGGTATTTATCGTTTATATCCTTTAACGGTAAAGCTAGCAACCTTTACCTTTCCTTTTTCATAGGACCTGGACTCCTCCATTATCTCAACATCACTTAAGCCTGCATTGCTTATATTGTTTAAATACTCTTCCCTGGTAAGGGCGCCGGCCCAGCATTCCGCGACCATTTCAGGGTTATTGCGGAACTGTTCCGGAACCTTTTCAACTGCATATATGTCGCTTACCACAAAATGCCCTCCTGTTTTGAGAAGGCGTGCAATCTCTCTCCATACTGCAGCCTGGTCAAGTGAATGATTTATCGTGCAGTTTGATATAATAACATCTGCCGATCCGTGATCAATTTTTATATTCTCAAGCGGGCTTTTTACAAAAGCGATGTTTTCAACTCCAAGTACCCCGGCCTGTTTGCGGGCTTCTGCCATCATTCCTTCAGATATGTCCACCCCGTATGCGTAACCTTTGTCACCTGCGAGCAATGCCATACGTATAACATCCCTGCCTTTGCCGCAGCCAAGGTCAATTGCGGTATCCCCCTTGCCGACCTTTGCAAATGACAGGGCTCCCCCGCAGGATAAACAACAGTCCTGGCTGGAGAGTCCGTCATAGCGTCTTGCAATTGTATCGGTATAGCTGTTCATCTTACTCGAATGACTCAATCGCCTTTCTTATAATATCAACGCATTCCATCAGCTGCTCTTCGGATATCACAAGCGGTGGGGCAAAACGGATCTTGTCGCCGTGAGTGGGCTTGGCAAGCAGCCCCAGCTCTGCCATCTTATGGCAAACATCAATTGCTTCCTTATCGCCCTTGGGTTTGATCACAATGGCGTTCAAAAGCCCTTTGCCCCTTACAAGGGTAAGCATATCAGATTTTATGTTCCTGAGCTCCCTGCGCAGTAAGTCTCCAAGTTTCTCTGACCTTTCTGCAAGTTTCTCTTCCCGGATTACATCAAGGGCGGCCATTGCAACCCTGGCTGCAACCGGGTTGCCACCGAAGGTGGAACCATGCTGCCCGGGCTTGATCACGAGCATTACCTCATCATCGGCAAGTACAGCAGATACAGGGTACATACCACCGCTGATGGCCTTGCCCAGTATCACTATATCCGGCCTTACTCCTTCGTGGTCGCAGGCAAGCATCCTGCCGGTACGCGCTATCCCGGTCTGGACCTCGTCGGCAATATAAAGCACATTATTTTGCTTGCAGAGTTCATATGTCTTTTTCAGGTATCCCTCATCGGGCACGAAAACGCCGGCCTCACCCTGTATTGGCTCAAACAAAAATCCCGCTACATTGGGGTCTTTCAGTGCCTGCTCCAGTGCGTCAGTATCATTATAGGGTATCCGTATAAAGCCGGGTGTGTAGGGGCCGTAATTCCTGGTTGCATCAGGATCGTTCGAGAATGATACTATTGTTGTTGTGCGTCCGTGGAAGTTGTTCTCGCAGACAACTATCTTTGCCTGGTTCTCAGGAACGCCCTTCTTTTCGTAGGCCCATTTGCGGCACAGCTTGATCGCGGTCTCAACGGCTTCCGCCCCTGTGTTCATTGGCAGCACCTTGTCATAACCGAAAACTCCGTTTATGTATTTCTCAAACTGCCCCAAAACATCATTATGGAAGGCCCTGGATGTAAGTGCCAGCTTCTGTGCCTGTTCTGTTAGGGCACTGACGATCCTTGGATGGCAGTGACCCTGGTTTACTGCTGAATAAGCCGAAAGGAAATCATAATAGCGCTTCCCTTCAACATCCCAGACAAAAACCCCTTCACCTTTTGACAATACCACCGGCAATGGGTGATAATTATGTGCACCATACTTCTCCTCTAGCTCTATTGCCTGCCTGGAGCTTAACTTTTCAGTGTTTTTCATATCGTTTTGTGGTTGTTTGTTGATTTTTATTTAATTTAAGAATATGAATATCTGGCTTTGATGATCTGCAAATATAACAAAAGCATATAAGAAATTAATACTGATAAACGGTATAATATCTGGTTAATACAGCAGATCAAAATGTTCAGGGAAAAAACATACCTTTATGTCCAGGCTGTAAACTAAAAGGCTTTTATGATGTACATTCCGGATTATGTAAAGAGGGATCCATACCTGCTTCCGCATGCAAGGACAATCTCAGGAAGGCTTCGCAAGGCATATAATAAAGAGAAGGAGCTTTCGGCACTGCCGGGCTCTTTATCATCTTTTGCAATGGGACACCACCATTACGGGTTGCACCGCCACTCTGACAAATGGGTGATACGTGAGTGGGCACCTAATGCCACCGGGATCTATCTGCTGGCGGAGCTGAACTCATGGAAAAAGGACCCAGGTTTTGCATTTGAAAATACCGGGGGAGGGAACTGGGAGCTTGTACTTCCCGCTGATAAACTTGACCACCTGGATCTTTACAGGCTGCTGATATGCTGGGATGGTGGAGAGGGTGAACGTATCCCCGCGTGGGCCACGCGTGTGGTTCAGGATCCCTCCAGCCTGATATTCAGTGCCCAGGTCTGGCACCCGCCCCAACCCTATGAGTGGAGGAACAAAAAGCCCCTTGGCCAGGCACTCTTCCCACTGGTATACGAGGCACACCCGGGGATGGCGACAGAGGAATACAAAGTTGGGAGCTGGGAGGAGTTCCGTCTGAATGTACTGCCCCGGATAGATAAGGCGGGTTACAACACCATTCAGCTTATGGCCGTGCAGGAGCACCCCTTTTACGGCTCTTTCGGTTACCATGTGAGCAGCCTTTACGCACCCTCAAGCCGTTTTGGCACTCCTGATGAACTCAGGGCGCTGATAGACGATGCCCACGGCCGGGGAATAAGGGTGATCATGGATATTGTACACTCCCATGCCGTTAAGAATGAGGTTGAAGGAATAAGCCGCTATGACGGGACCTATTA
>PWNY01000377.1 GCA_003557805.1 Bacteroidales bacterium
ATATACTGTTCTTCACTTATTCCTTTCTTTACTGTCTTTTAACAGGAACTTCCATAGTAATAATGCCAGGATCAGGCTGCCTGTAATTCCTGCTATGCTGAGTGCCAGGGCTGTAAGGCCCAGGACTGGAAGACTTGAGATAATTATCGGATCGCGGCCAACTGCAAACCCAAGGGAGAAAAGCAGGAAGATAATGCTAAGAATAGTTAACCTGTCAATGATGCGGATCGCCTTGCTCCTGTTTCTAAAAAGCAGGCCGGTAATAATTCCCGCAAGCATGATTATAAGTATTTCAGGCATATCTATGGCCGCCTAAGAAGGTACTGGATGAAATTGCCCTCATAGCCTCTTAACAGTATCCTCTGGCCTGTTTCCGGCTCCATTCCAAGCTGCATGTCGTTGCGGCGGTAGAGGTTTTCAAGCCTTATACCGTACTGCTGAGATATCTCTTCCATTGTTTCACCTTCCTGGGCTGTATGGAAACGTACCTCTGCCTTCCTGCGCTTTGGCTGCAGGTACACCCTCTGGCCGGCTTCAAGACCTTCACCTTCATCAATGTTATTATACCTTTTAAGCCTGCCTTCCCTTATATCAGTCTCTCTGGCAAGGGATGCAGGAGTGTCGCCCGGCCTGGCAATAACATAATTGATCCTGTTATAGGTAAGCACCTGCCTTTCGCCATCCTCAGCAGGCCTGAGCAGCCTGTCGGAACTGGTGTCTATTTCCCCTCTTTGCTGCGATACGGCTAACTGGAACTGGTCGGTTAGGATATATGAAGGATCGAGAGCCTTTTGGTCAAAACGGTAAAGCCGGTGGTCGTTGATCAGCCTGATAAGGGATTCTGCATACCTTGGGTTTGTTGCATAACCTGCGTCTTTTAATCCATGAGCCCAACCTTCGTAGTCGGTAGGCTCAAGGTCAAACAGGAAGGCATACCAGGGCCTGGTACTGAGGAACTCAGTGTGGTCAAGGAATGAGTATAGGGGGTCGGAATATTTCCTGAAGCACTCCTGGGGCTCATCGTCATCATATAAATAGGTCATACCCGGCCAGCCGTTGCATTTTATGCCGAAATGGTTATTGGCCATTACCGCAAGTTCACTGTTGCCGAAACCGGACTCAAGTATTGCCTGGGCAAGCTTTATACTTGCAGGGATGCCGGAAGATCTCATCTCGGCAATGGCAATATCCTTGTATGTTTCAATGTAATCTGGCAGGCTGATCCTTTGTTCCTGCCCCTGCAGGCTAACCGGAATTATAAAAGCTAAAATCAGCAGCTTTTTGAAAATGGCTGTTAATAATTGACGCATAAACACTATTTTTGAAATGGAAAAAACCATGGCGGCACCCTTTGCTTATTACATTCAGAACCCAAAAATACATCAATTCCTTTGTTTTTTGCAATGCATATAATTAAAAAATATTTTCCTGACCTTTCTGCAGAGCAGTTTGAAAAGCTGGGGATGCTCAAATCAATATATGATGAATGGAACAGCAAAATAAACGTGATATCCAGGAAGGATATGGATTATTTTTACCTTCGTCATGTACTACATTCACTCTCAGTTCTGAAGTGTGTATCCTTCAGGGAGGGCACCAGGATACTGGATGTTGGCACAGGGGGTGGTTTCCCCGGAATTCCGCTGGCAATTTGTAATCCGGGAGTGGATTTCTACCTGATTGACTCTGTGGGCAAAAAGATCAGGGTTGTTAATGAAGTTGCCACAGGTATTGGTATCCAGAATGTAAGAACAGAAAAAATAAGGGCGGAAGAACTGGCTGGGGAGTTTGATTTTATTGTCAGCAGGGCTGTGAAACCATTGCCCGAATTTACCTCCTGGGTCAGAAACATTATAAGCGGCAGGATTATTAACACCATGCCAAATGGAATACTCTATCTAAAAGGGGGTGAGTTTTCAAATGAACTCACCGGGATTGATAACAGGTTCAAACCATACAGGATACACAACCTGTATGAGAAGATTCCCGAAGAGTTTTTCAGGACCAAGAAGCTCGTCCATCTTTGCATTGATGTCTAAAAAAATAATATATTTGAAGAACAAAAAAACAAATAAAACACAAAAATATGGATAAAGAAAAAAATCAGTCCGCTGAACAGAACAAAAAGGGACAGGTAAGCAAGGAAAAAATGAAGGCACTGCAGCTAACCCTTGATAAGATTGAAAAATCATACGGCAAGGGTGCGATAATGAAACTTGGGGATTCAGCTGTTGTGCCGGTTGATGTAATACCAACTGGTTCACTTACGCTTGACATGGCGCTTGGCACCGGAGGGTTGCCCAGGGGCAGGGTTGTGGAAATTTACGGACCTGAATCTTCAGGTAAGACCACCCTGGCTATACATGCGATAGCCGAAGCCCAGAAGCTTGGTGGGGTTGCTGCATTTATTGATGCAGAGAATGCATTTGACAGCAATTATGCCGCAAGGCTGGGCGTGGATATTGAGAACCTTTTAGTAAGCCAGCCAGATAATGGTGAGCAGGCTCTTGAAATAGCAGAGAACCTTATCAGGTCAGGTGCCCTGGATATTATAGTTATTGACTCTGTGGCCGCTCTTACCCCGAAAAGTGAAATTGAGGGTGAAATGGGCGATTCAAAAATGGGTTTGCAGGCAAGGCTGATGTCACAGGCACTGCGAAAGCTTACAGGTACAATCAACAAGACCAACTGCTGCTGTATTTTTATTAACCAGCTGCGCGAGAAAATCGGTGTAATGTTCGGAAACCCTGAAACCACAACCGGTGGTAATGCACTTAAGTTTTACGCCTCGGTAAGGATAGATATCAGGCGGGCCTCGCAAATAAAGGAGGGTGACAGGGTAATGGGTAACCGCACCCGTGTAAAGGTTGTAAAGAACAAGCTTGCACCACCTTTCCGGCAGGCAGAATTTGATATAATTTACGGTCAGGGAATTTCAAAAACAGGAGAGATAATTGATCTTGCTGTTGAAAACAACATAATCAAAAAATCCGGCTCATGGTTCAGCTACGGGGATACCAAGCTCGGCCAGGGCAGAGATGCCGTAAAGCAGCTGCTGCTGGACAATGTTGAGCTTGCCGAGGAGCTGGAGTCTAAAACAAGGGAGGCCCTCTCTGACCAGGGATAAATAGGTGGCGGGACCCTTATTGGCCTGCTTTTATAACCATCATCACAAACCAATGCACAGCAAAATGAAAAACACAGTAATTTTCTCAATCTTATTGGCTATGGCTATCTCACTACCTGCCTCTGGGCAGCAGCGTCTTACTCCTGAAACCCTCTGGAAGCTGGGAAGAATCAGTGATGTACGCGTTTCTCCCGATGGAAACAGTGTACTGTATGGTGTTACCAGGTATGACCTGGAAGAGAACAAAGGGATAAGGGATATTTATGTTATGCCGGCATCCGGTGGTGAAGCTGTCAACATTACCTCTTCCGATGTTTCTGAGTCTTCTGCAATATGGAGGCCGGATGGCGGGCGTATTGGTTTCTTAAGGCCGGTGGATGGTGCTATGCAGCTGTTCGAGATGGATCCTGATGGCAGCAATGTGGTGCAACTTACAACTATTGAGGGGGGTATTACAGGTTTTGGTTATTCCCCGGGTACTGAGCACATATATTACACTAAACGTGTAAAGGTTATAGATGACACAAAGGACAGGCATCCTGATCTTCAAAAATCCAATGCATTCCTTGCCGATGACCTTATGTACCGTCATTGGGACCGCTGGCATGACGGCAGGTTTAGCCATATATTCATTACACCCTATTCTGAAGAAGGTATAAGCGAGGGCCATGATATAATGGAAGGAGAGGCATGGGACTCGCCCCTTCCCCCGTTTGGCGGAAGTTCACAGATAACGTGGAGCGCGGATGGCAGGTTCCTGGCCTATACCTGCAAGAAGAAGTATGGCAGGGATTGGACAACCTCCACAAATTCCGACATATACCTTTACAGCATTGAAACAGGTGAAACGGAAAACCTCACACCCTTCAATGAAGGTTATGACCGGAACCCCCTGTTTTCTCCCGACGGAAGGTATATGGCATGGGAAAGCATGGCCACACCGGGGTTTGAGTCAGACAAGAGCAGGATAATGGTAATGGACCTGGAAAGCAAAAAATACAGGGATTTTTCTGCCGGTTTCGATCAGAGTTCGAGCGGCTTTGCCTGGTCTTCTGATAGCCGTACACTATATTTTATAAGCGGTATTCATGCAACATACCAGTTGTATTCTCTTGATATTGAAAGCGGCCTGATATCAAAGATCACCAGCGGGCACCATAACTACCAGTCAGTTGATGTCGCAGGTGACCGTTTGATAGCTGAACGTATGAGCATATCGATGCCAACGGAGATCTATAGTGTTGACAAGGCAAGCGGTGATGATGTTCAGCTTAGTTTTGTTAACAGGGATCTGCTCGGCAGTATTGACATGGGCAGGGTGGAGGAGAGATGGGTCACCACCACCGATGGTAAGGAGATGCTGGTATGGGTGATATACCCGCCGGATTTTGACCCTTCAGAAAAATATCCTGCACTGCTGTATTGCGGTGGGGGGCCACAGAGTGCTGTCAGCCAGTTCTTCTCCTACAGATGGAACTTTCAGATAATGGCGGCAAATGACTACATCGTTGTTGCCCCGAACAGGAGGGGGCTGCCGACATTCGGCCAGCAGTGGAACGATCAGATCAGCCAGGATTACGGTGGCCAGAATATACTTGACTACCTAAGTGCGATTGATAATGTGAAGGCCGGGGAATATGTCGATGAAAACCGCATTGGAGCTGTGGGGGCAAGTTATGGAGGTTTCAGCGTGTTTTACCTGGCAGGGGTTCACGAG
>PWNY01000033.1 GCA_003557805.1 Bacteroidales bacterium
GACAATATTGTTTGATGCGTTTGTCCAGCCTATGAACTTAAAGCCTTCAGTTTCGACTGCCGATACGGTCACGTTCTGCCCTTTTTCATAGTCTCCACCTCCCGTTACATCTCCACCTTCCTCTGGGTTGGCTGTTAGTGTTAGGATATATTTTTCGGGTGGAAGCTCCTCGAAGTTGGCTGTAAGTGTTAAATCGCCACCGGGCATTGTAAAGCCATAATTTTTATTCGAGGAGACAATATTGTTTGATGCGTTTGTCCAGCTTATGAACTTAAAGCCTTCAGCTTCAACTGCCGAAATGGTCACGTTCTTGCCCTTTTCAAATTTACCGCCGCCGGTAACATTGCCTCCCTCCTTCGGGCTTGCATTCAGGGTCAGGGTATACTTTTCGGGCACTATCTCCTCAAATCTTGCTGTAAGGGTTGAGTTGGATCCCGGCATGGTGTAATTGAACTCCCTGCTTGCCGATACTACCTGACCGCTGCCGTTTATCCAGTTTTTAAACTCATAGCCCGACTTTGGCGCTGCCTTCACAGGAACACTCTTTCCCTTTTCATACTCTCCACCTCCGCTAACTGTGCCGCCTGCAACCGGGCTGGCCTTAAGCGTCAGGGTGTATTTCTCGGGGGGTGTCTCCTTGAAGTTCGCCCTTAGATTAGCATCCGAAGATGGCATCGTAAAATTATACTGCATGCCGGATGACACCACCTGGCCGCTTCCATTTGTCCAGTTTGAAAATTCGTGACCGTTATCAGGTATTGCCTGGAGTTCAATGCTTGTTCCAGGTGTTGCCTCAACAGGACCGTTGTAGGCTTTTCCATTTACCCACACGCTTCCTTTGCCGTCAACACCCAGTGAAAGCACAAAAACCTCCTCCTGCTCACCGGCACTCACACTGCCGTCAACAAAGTTTAGAGGAATGCCGTACAGGCCGTCACTGTCCTGGCCAATAAGAAAAGAGTGATCCTTAAGAAATGTTATCGCCGAATACCCTCCCTTCTCAGCACAGGCATTGCCATCCTCACAGAAGGTAAGCCTTATGTCAAAAAGCTTTTCACCGTCAGGGATGGTCCTTGTGGACATCCTGAACCAGTTCATGCCGATCAGCGAACCATCAACCAGGTTGAACTGGGCATTGGCAATGGCAGGGTGAAGATTTGTTATATAGTCTTTAAGATCAACGTCCCCGCTTAGCACATCACCGTCAAACTCCATCCAGAATTCAAATATAATAATGTCCTTAAAGCCGTTAGCTATTACAGGAATATCAACCTTGCTGCCGGGAGCAGCCTCTTTGTTCTCAATTTTTATAGTTGCACTGTCTTGCGAAGCTCCGTACAGATAATTAAAGTCCTTACCCAACAAAGTCGCAATTGCAAACAGAAGAATTAACGTGTAAATTTTTTTCATAATGCAATCTTTTACTGCGACTATTCTGCATAAATATTTTACAAACGTAAAATTTTATTTGATTGCATCAAAATATTTTTTTATGTTTTTTATGTTTTTTATATAATAATTGTATAATTTTTACTCTTTATAAATAATTTTAAGCAAAATGTAAAGTATTTTTACTATTTAATTGGAATAAATAAAAAGGCACCGCTGTAAATATTTTACACGGCATAAGTACGATTTGAAAAAGACCCTGGGAAAAGAAAACTGCTACAGGAAGGCTATTGCAAACTGCATAAAAAAACCCGCCTGCGTTGTGGCAAGCGGGTCGTCCTGGTAGCGGGGGCAAGATTCGAACTTGCGACCTTCGGGTTATGAGCCCGACGAGCTACCTCTGCTCCACCCCGCACTGTGTTAATACGAGTGCAAAAGTAATGTATTTTTTCTCCCAAACCAAATCCGCAAAAAGAAATTTGAATAAAACCCTAACTTTGCAGTTCAAAGGAGACAGTTATTCCGGCAAAACAGCTTAAATGACAATGCACAAGGCAGGATTCGTAAACATTATCGGCAACCCCAATGTCGGTAAGTCAACATTGATGAACACCCTTCTGGGTGAGAGGCTGTCAATAACAACACCCAAGGCCCAGACCACAAGGCACCGCATACTCGGGATCGCCAACGGCACAGATTACCAGATAGTTTTCTCCGACACACCCGGCATACTCAAACCCGGCTACAAGCTCCAGGAGCGCATGATGCAGTTCGTCCACTCTGCCCTGGAGGATGCCGACCTGTATATTTTTCTTACAGATATTACAGATGAGATTACCGGCCATGACATACTGGAGAAGATTAAAAAATCAGGTACTCCTGTAATAATGCTTGTGAACAAGGCAGACCTGTCAAAGGGTAATGAGGCCGAACTGCTTTGTGAAAAATACCAGAAGGAGTTCCCCGGCTGGACTGTATTGCCGGTCTCGGCACTGATGGGCTATAATATCGACAAGGTCCTTAACAGGATACTTGAACTTTTACCCGAGTCTCCGCCATTTTTCCCAAAAGATGATATTACCGACAAGCCTGTAAGGTTCTTTGTCGCTGAAACCGTCAGGGAGAAAATATTGATGAACTACCACCAGGAAGTCCCTTACTCGGTGGAGGTAGCCGTTGAGTCCTTCAAGGAGGAGGAGAAAATAATACATATACGCTGTGTCATTCATGTTGCCCGCGAAAGCCAGAAGGGGATCATAATAGGCCACAAGGGGCAGGCGCTCAAGAAGGTGGGCACCGAGGCAAGGAAGAGCCTGGAGAAATTCCTTGAGAAAAAGGTGTTCCTTGAACTCCATGTAAAGGTAAGCAAGAACTGGAGGGAGGATGAAGCCCAGCTAAGGCGCTTCGGTTATAAACCCGCTTAGACAGAAAAACAACAAAAGATGTCAAATATAATAGCATTGGTGGGCCGGCCAAACGTCGGCAAATCTACACTTTTCAACCGCCTTACCAAAAGAAGGATGGCAATAGTTGACCCCACATCAGGGGTTACGCGAGACCGCCACTACGGCAAATCCGACTGGAACGGCGTGGAGTTTTCGGTGATTGACACTGGTGGTTATGTGGAGAACTCCGAAGATGTGTTTGAGCAACAGATCCGCGAACAGGTTGAGATCGCAATTGAGGAGGCAAAAGTTGTCCTTTTCATGGTGGACTCAATTGAAGGAATAACACCTATGGACCAGGAGGTTGCAGGAATGCTCAGAAAAAGCCGGAAACAACACCTTTTGGTTGCCAACAAGGCCGACAACAGCAGGCTAATGAACGATGCCGGGGTGTTCTATTCCCTGGGCGTTGATAATATATACCCTGTATCGGCTATAAACGGAACAGGCACCGGTGACCTGCTTGACGAGGTGGTCAAGCTGTTGGACAAGGAACCAAAGGATGAGACAAGGGAGGATATCCCCCGCTTTGCCGTTGTGGGAAGGCCCAACGTGGGCAAATCCTCACTGATAAACACCCTGCTGGGAACAGAGAGGAATATCGTAACCGATATACCGGGAACAACAAGGGACACAATATACACCAGGTACAATAAGTTCGGGTTCGACTTTTACCTTGTGGACACCGCAGGACTGAGGAAGAAGGGCAAGGTAAGGGAGAACATTGAGTTCTACTCGGTAATGAGGTCTGTAAGGGCAATTGAGATGTCGGACGTATGTATACTGATGGTTGATGCCAGCCAGCCATTTGAGTCGCAGGATCTGAACATATTCAGCCTGGCGGCACGCAACAACAAGGGGATAGTCATTGCTGCAAACAAATGGGACCTGGTGGCAGAAAAGGACCAGAAATCAGTAAGGCGCTTTAAGGAGCATATCAAAGAGCGTATAGCACCCCTTACCGACATACCTGTGATATTCACATCGGTGTTAAACAAGCAGAGGGTTATGAAGGCAATGGAACTTGCACACGAGGTGTTCCAGAACAGGCAGCAGAAAATCAGCACCAGCAAGCTGAACCAGGTGCTTCTGCCCATCATTGAGAAAAACCCGCCACCATCGATTAAGGGTAAGTATATAAAGATCAAGTATATAACACAGCTGCCCACACATTACCCCTCGTTTGCATTTTTCTGCAACCTGCCGCAATACATCAAAGAGCCCTATCAGCGCTTTATAGAGAACCAGATCAGGAGCAACTGGAACTTCTCCGGTGTGCCCATGAAGGTCTATTTCAGAAAAAAGTAGCTTATGCCAGAGAAAGACAGCCCCAGGATCGATAAATGGTTATGGGCGGTTAGGATTTTCAAGACCCGCAGCATGGCGACCCAGGCATGCCGGGCCGGTAAGGTAAAGGTGGAGGGACAGGCTATAAAGCCCTCCAGGGAGGTACAGGAGGGTATGATAATAACAGTTCAGTCCGGCCCCCTTACAAAGACAGTAAAAGTTACAGGGCTGCTTGAAAAAAGGGTTGGAGCAAAGCTTGTAGACCAGTACATGGAGGACCTCACCCCGGACGAGGAGTACCAGAAACTCAAGATGATAAAGAGCCAGTCGGGATTAGGGCCAATTAGGAAAGGCAGGCCGACCAAGAAAGAGAGGCGGGAGCTGGACCAGTGGTTCGGCTGGGACTAATGTTGACCTTAAGGCCATTTTCCTATATTTGCACATCCGAACAATTTATTCATAAAAATAACAACCCATATGCAAGATCTTAAGGATTACATCGAAAAGAACAAGGACCGCTTCCTTGAAGAGTTGTTTGAGCTTATAAGGATACCCTCTATCAGTTCAAAGGAAGAGCACAAGGATGACATGTACAGGGCAGCCGGGTGGATAAAAGAGAGCCTTCTAAAAAAAGGTGCTGATAAGGCTGAGGTTTGTGATACTGAGGGACACCCTGTGGTTTACGGGGAAAAGATCATTGACAGTGCACTGCCAAC
>PWNY01000181.1 GCA_003557805.1 Bacteroidales bacterium
AGCAGGTCGTGCCTTCCTGCCTCATTCCAGCCGGGCCCGGAGAGCCCAAGCATGTTTTGCAGTTTTGCTGCAGTAAAAGGCAAAAACGGCTCCGACAGAACAGCAAGGGATGCTGCGATCTGCAAGCTAATGTTCAGTATAGTTCCAACCCTGGCCGGATCCTGTTTGAATATCTTCCACGGTTCAGCATCGGTAAGGTAACGGTTGCCTAGCCGGGCCAGGTTCATTAACTGGGCCAGGGCCTCCCTGAAACGGTACCTGTCCAAATTACCGGCAATCAGCCCGGGGAATGACCGCAGCTCTTCAAGGGTCTTGCTGTCCCTGTCACCGGGATTTGTTATTTCCGGTACCTTTCCGTCAAAGTATTTATGGGTCAGGACCAGTGTCCTGTTTATAAAATTACCGAATATTGCCAGCAGCTCATTATTGTTACGGGCCTGGAAGTCCTTCCATGTAAAGTCATTGTCCTTTGTCTCCGGGGCTGCCGCACACAATACATACCGCAGCACATCCTGTTTCCCGGGGAACTCCTCCAGGTACTCATGCAGCCAGACAGCCCAGTTGCGGGATGTTGATATCTTGTCTCCCTCCAGGTTGAGGAATTCATTCGCGGGTACGTTTTCGGGAAGAATGTAGGTCCCTTCTGCCTTAAGCATTACCGGGAATATGATACAGTGAAAAACTATGTTATCCTTGCCTATAAAATGGACCAGCTTGCTCTCCGGGTCCTTCCAGTATTTCTCCCAGTCCCTGCCATGCTTCTCGCCCCACTCCCGGGTAGCTGAAATATAACCAATAGGCGCATCAAACCAAACGTAGAGCACCTTGCCCTCCGTTCCCTCCAGGGGCAGTTTAACTCCCCAGTCCAGGTCACGGGTAACGGCCCTTGGCTGAAGTCCCTGATCGATCCAGGATTTGCACTGCCCATACACGTTGGGCTTCCAGTCATCCTTGTGAGACTCCAGTATCCATTCACGCAGCATACCCTCATACCTGTCCAACGGTAAATACCAGTGTTTGGTCTTCTTCATTACGGGTTTGTTGCCGCTAAGCATTGACTTTGGATTTATAAGCTCGGTGGGGCTCAGCGAAGTGCCGCAGTTCTCACACTGGTCACCGTAAGCCTTTTCGTAACCGCAATGCGGGCAGGTGCCAACAATATAGCGGTCGGCAAGGAACTGCCTGTTCTCCTGATCATAATACTGTTCGGATTCCTGCTCGGTAAACACCCCTTTACCATGCAGTTTCAAAAACATCGAGGCAGCCGTTTCATGGTGTATCCCGGCAGATGTCCGGCTGTATACATCAAAGCTTATCCCGAAGTCTGAGAAGGAGTCCCTTATCAGCCCGTGATATTTGTCAACTACCTGCTGGGGGGTCTTGTTCTCCTGCCTTGCCTTTATGGTTATTGGCACGCCATGTTCATCACTTCCACAGATAAAAACCACTTCCTCACCCTTTAACCTTAAATATCTGACATATATATCTGCCGGAACGTAAACACCGGCAAGATGTCCTATATGTATAGGCCCGTTGGCATATGGCAGGGCCGCGGTAACTGTATGCCTTTTGTATCCTTTGTCTGGGTCTTTGCTCATTTTATGCACTTTTTTGATTGCCATCCTGTTGAAGGCCTGAAGCTGCGCCTGCAACACGGATGCAAAGGTAGTAAATGTTGATGAGTTCGCAGGCGGTATTAATGGTCTTAAAAGAAAACATTAACTTTGCAGAAGAAAGCTGACGAAATGACATGGACATACAATCCATAAAACAGAGATTCGGTATAATAGGGCACTCCAAAAGGCTCGACCGCGCAATTGATGTCGCCCGCCAGGTGGCACCGACAGATATTACGGTGCTGATAACCGGTGAGAGCGGTACCGGCAAGGAGGTGTTCCCAAAGATCATACATCACCTCAGCTCCAGAAAGCACGGACCCTATATTGCAGTTAACTGCGGGGCAATACCGGAAGGGACTATTGATTCTGAACTATTCGGACATGAAAAAGGCTCTTTTACAGGTGCTCATGACTCCAGAAAGGGTTATTTTGAGGTGGTGAACGGCGGCACTATATTCCTTGATGAGGTTGCCGAGCTGCCTAACCTCACGCAGGTCAGGCTGCTTCGCATCCTTGAAACCGGCGAGTTCATAAGGGTGGGGGCTTCAAAGGTGCTAAAGACAGATGTACGGGTGGTGGCTGCCACCAATGTCAATCTCCAGGAAGCGGTGGGAACCGGGAAGTTTCGTGAAGACCTTTATTACAGGCTTAATACCGTACCAATATCAGTACCCCCCTTAAGGGAAAGGAAGGAGGATATAATTATGCTCTTTAAAAAGTTTTCCTCCGACTTTGCTGAAAAATACCGTATGCCCCCTCTGCACCTTTCAGATGATGCCGGGCAGATGCTGATGAACCACCGCTGGCCAGGGAACGTCAGGCAGCTTAAGAACCTGGCCGAACAATTATCGGTAATAGAAAAAGAAAGGAATATAACCGCAGATATCATTGGCAAATACCTCCCCAGCGATCCCTACAGCCCTTTGCCTGTTCTTTTCAATGAAAAACGGGAGGATATCGAGGGGATGAATGAAAGGGAAATACTCTATAAGCTGCTTTTTGAGATGAAGCGGGATATCACTGATATGAAGAAGATAATCATGCAGATGCTCGAAGACGGGCAGGTATCCAGGAGCTTCCAGGAAGAGCACGCACACCTTATAGAAAAAATAGCAAAGGACAGGGATCTTCCACAGGTATACCACGACAGTGGAATAAATGCGCCTGAGGGAAGAAACGAAGAGGAGGAGCTTGTAGAAAGCTATGAAGAGGCCCCGCATGAATTTGTAGAGGAGAGCCTCTCACTGCAGGAGAAGGAAAAGGATCTAATTGTAAAGGCCCTTCACAAGCACGGGGGAAGGCGGAAAAAAGCCGCAAGGGAACTGGGTATTTCGGAACGGACTTTGTACAGAAAGATCAAAGAGTATGGTCTCTGATAATAGAGAGTACAGTCTTTGATAATAGTCTATGTGATTAATGCGTTATAATGCCTGGTCTTTTGAAATTAAATAGAGATGATGAAGAGGATTAAGCATACCGGACTACTGGGCCTTGCCTTATTAACAGCCTTGCTGTTAAACAGCTGCGGCATGTATTCCTTTACCGGTGCAAGCATACCCCCCCAGGCGGAAACAATCTCCGTTGATCATTTTCCCAACAACGCATCACTTGTACAGCCAACATTAAGCCAGGTGTTTACCGAGGAATTGCAGAACAAGTTCCTGCGGCAGACAAACCTGCGCATGGTTGATGGAATCGGGCACCTTCATTTTGAGGGAAGCATAACAGATTACCGTACTGAACCGGTTGCTATCACCGGGGATGACAGGGCTGCAATGAACCGACTGACTATCAGTGTAAGGGTCTCCTTTTTCAACGAATTTGATGAGGATGCTGAGTTCCAGAGAACCTTTTCACGTTATTACGACTATGACAGCAACCTTAGCCTCGCACAGATAGAGAATGAAGCAATAGAGGCAATTACCAAGGAACTTGTGGAAGATATTTTTAACCAGGCACTGGTAAACTGGTAGACCAATGCAAAACACCTATCTTGAATTACTAAAAGGGGAAAAACCGCTTGACAAAAAGGCAGCCAGGTTTTTAAAGGGGGTAGTAAAGAAGTTCCCATATTCTCAACATACCCGGATGCTCTATGTCAAGGCACTTATGAATGCCGGGATGCCTGCATTCAGGGAGGAGCTGAAGAAGGCAACTGCCATTGCGCCCGACAGAAGGGCTTTCAGGGCATTTCTTTCGGGAACCGCACAGGGGATGAACAATAAACCGGACAAGCGGAACAAGAAAACATCAAATCAACTGGCTATCATTGATCGCTTTCTCAGCCAAAACCCTGGTTTAAGGACTAACCCATCTGACATACCTGAAGGTGAGTTGTCTCGTGAAAGCATTGAATACCACCCTGACCTTGTCAGCGAAACACTTGCACAAATACTTGAAAAACAGGGCCAGAATGAAAGGGCGATTGACATCTATACTAAATTAAGTTTGAAGTTTCCCGAAAAAAGCAGTTACTTTGCAAAAAAAATTGAATCCTTACGTTGACCGATAGGTTATTGAAATCTGAAAACAATTAAAAACAAGCGATAATGGGAACTTTTGTTTTAATATCAGTGCTTATACTGATCACCTGCGTTCTCCTGGTACTTATCGTACTGGTACAGAATGCCAAGGGGGGCGGTCTTGCATCAAACTTCTCTTCCAGCAACCAGATAATGGGTGTGAGGAAAACCACCGACTTCCTTGAAAAAGCAACGTGGACACTGGCCATAGTCCTTCTTGTCCTTACATTGACATCCACCTTTGTGATCCCCAGGGGAGATATAGGACAGGCTGCAGAAAGTGAGGTGCGCGACCTGATCCCAACACAGGAAAGAATGCCGCTGGACTTTGAAAGGCCACAGCAGCAGGCCGTACCTGAAGACATTGAGGACATTCAGGACATGGAGATTATACCCGAGTTAGAAGATTAATGTTTCCCTGGCAAGGGGGAAACAGTAAAAGTGTCAGAATGGCATATCATTCTGACACTTTTTTTATTGCCCGTCCATTATCATGCAAATTTGACAAGACACGACCCTTTCCGGCGTTTTGGCACAGTATGTGAAAAGGGCAGACAGTAGTGTATTTTGAATTCACTCATTCATTCATAAGTATTCCATAATTTGTCTAACCAGAAAATTTATTAAAAATGGCAAAACAGACTATCAAACCATTAGCTGACCGGGTTCTTGTAGAACCGGCCCCGGCAGAGGA
>PWNY01000186.1 GCA_003557805.1 Bacteroidales bacterium
CAGGTCAGTTACCTCTCCACTGCCGGCATTGATTGAAAAGAGCCTTGACACATGACCGTCAGTAAGCCAGCGGTCCCAGTACCGGTACATGTTGTTTTCTGTCACCTTGGCTGTTACCTTGCTCTCTTCCATCTCTCTTTGTAACTCCCTGTGTTTTTGCCAGTCACCTTCATATTCCGGAAGTATGTTGGCTGCAAATGCTATCCTGTTACCGTCAGGGAACCATTTTACCCCGTATGCCCCAACAGGCAGGTCGCTTAATTTACGGGCCTCACCACCCTGTGCGATATTCAGGATATAGATCTGTGCCGGGCCGCCATCCCTTCTTGAAACGAAGGCTATTTTCCGGCCATCCGGGCTCCAGGCAGGTCCGCTGTCACTGTCACCGTATGTCAGCTGCCTTACCTCCCCGCTTGTGTTGTTGAGCAAATAGAGGTTTGTAGCCGGGCTGTTTTCATCAACATCATAGGCTGTTACCGGGAATACCGACCATTGTCCGTCAGGAGAGACCTCCGGGTTGCCTGGTCTTTTCATTTCCCACATACTGCGGGGATCGAAGGGGTTCCGCTCCTGTGCAGTGCTTGCGCCGATACCAATAAGTAGTGCAGCAAAAAGGAAGATTGAGTACTTTTTCATTGTTTTATGATTTTGGTTTGATATATGTTATACTGCAAAGAAACAAAAAGCAGGAATATTGGAGGCAGAAAAGGGAAATTCAATAATTTTGCATCTATGATACTAGTAACCGGGGGAAGCGGACTTGTGGGGTCTCACCTTTTATTTGAGCTCTGTTCACGGGGCCAGAAGGTGTCGGCCTTAAAACGTGATGCCAGCAATACTGATATGGTAAGGCGGCTGTTTAACTGGTATGATCCTGAAAAGGGAGAAGAGCTGTTTGCTGGTATAAGATGGGTTGAAGGTGACCTGAATGATATTGTTAGCCTGCAGGAAGCCATGAGCGGGATCCGGTATGTTTATCATTGTGCCGCTATGGTATCATTTATGCCGGAGGACAGGCAGGTAATGATGAAGGCAAATGTGGAGGGAACAGCCAATCTGGTGAATATTGCACTTTTGAATGATGTTGAGAAGTTCTGCCACTGCAGCAGCGTTGCAGCTATAGGTAGCCCTTACCGGGGCAATGAGGTTACGGAATCCCTTGTATGGAAAACATCAAAAAAGAACTCCTGGTATGCGATTAGCAAGTATGGGGCCGAAAGGGAGGTGTGGAGGGCTTCTGAAGAGGGCCTGCCGGTTGTCATAGTGAATCCCTCGGTGGTTATCGGGCCCGGTGACCCGGCCAGGTCAAGCGCCCAGCTATACCAGTCAGTGAAGAATGGCATGAAGTTCTATACAACAGGTGTAACCGGTTTTGTCGATGCAAGGGATGTTGCAGCTGCCATGGCAAAACTGGTGGAAAGCGGGATAGTAAACAAAAGGTTTATCCTGAACAGTGAAAATCTTTCCTATAAGGAGCTCTTTTCACTTTTTGCTTATTATTCTGAATCAAGGCCTCCCAGGTTCCGTGCAGGACGCCTGATGACCGAAGTGGCATGGCGCATGGAAAAGGTCCGCAGCTTTATGACCGGCCAGAAGCCATTGCTCTCGAAGGAAACCGCCAGAAACTCCAATATAAGGCGGTACTTCAGCAATGAGAAGATAAAAAATGCGATTGATATAGAGTTCAGACCGGTTAGCGAAGCTGCCCGGAACACTTCACTGTTTTTCAAAAAGTACCCTGTTTACCTTTCTCCGGATTTCAGGATGCCTTCCTGATACAGAGTGCCTAATTTGTCTTTCCGGTCAACTGTCTCCTTCGTATAAGCCTTTGCGAGACCATGTTCAGTATCAAAAGGAAGCTGAGAAAAGTTGCAGTTTTGCCGAGGTAATTTCCTGATCTGGTAAAAAAGGTCAGTTTGTGGTTCTGGTTAAGGTCTGCCGACATTGATGTGGTCTCCCACCACGAGCTTTGTTTGATTATCCTGCCTTTCTGGTCAATGAAAGCCGATATGCCCGTGCTTGCAGAGCGTGCGATGCTGCGCCTGGATTCAATGGCCCTCAGCCTGGCGTACTGTACATGCTGCCTGTGGCCGGGGGTTTCCTTCCACCACCCGTCATTTGTTATCACCACCAGCAGTCCGGGCCTCTCCCTTATATGTCCGGCAAGGAATTCACCATACACAGACTCATAGCATACCGCGGGGGCAACCTTAATACCTTCGGAGCTTTCAAACACTCTTGTGTCACTCCTTGCACCAAGGCTTCCCGCGATCCCCCCAAACCTGTCGACCAGCCTTCCAACCGGCCTGAGGAGGTGAAAATAGGGCATCCTTTCGATCCCGGGAACAAGTTTTGTCTTGTTATAATACTGCGGGTCTTTGTTATGTTCGACCATCACGGCGGAGTTAAAAACATCATAATACTGCCCGGTATCCCCGAAGGGTCTGGCAGACCTGGTAGCTTCGCCATAGTCTTTGTACATCTGGTAAGTAAAACTCCCAATTATCCATGCTGCCTGGGGGTGGTTACTCAGGTGGTCCCACAGCCTGTGAACGGTATAATGAATTTCATGCTCGTGTGTCCATATGCCGCGCGGACTTGCTCCTTCAGGAGCAATGAAAAACTTCGTATTACCAGTTACACTTTCATCTGCAAGGGATACTATTTTGCTAAGGCGCTGGCTTATCTGCGCCTGCCCGGTAACCTCCTCATACGGATCCTCTGAGGGCTGAACAATTACAATATTTACCGGGTCATGCTCCTCCTGGTATCCGTACCAGATATACAATGAAGCTGTTGCAGGTACTATAAAAAGCATTAGGGCAAGTACGGCATTCCATTTTACCCTTTTTGTCATGCTGCCAGCCAGATAAAGCCTGCGCAGTGCGGAAAACAGAAGTATGTTTACCAGTAATACCCAAAGGCTGCCGCCTGCGACTCCTGTCAGTTCATACCACTGAACCCATGCGGGATAGGCTGCAAAAACGTTTCCCATGTCCAGCCAGCTCCAGCTTAGCTCCCATTTTGTGTGGAGGTGCTCAAATGTGAGCCAGAAAACCACCAGGGGAACAGCACCCTTAACTGCAGGAACTATCCTTCTGCCAAGGTGCATCAGCCAAAATGGAACAGCCATAAATAAGGAGTTGAGCAGAACGGCTGCGATCATTCCGGGCACGGTCGCATGGAGTATCCACCAAGTGGTCAGTAGGTTGAAAACCAGGAATGTTCCCCAGGCATGCAGAAAAAAAAGAAGGCTTCGTGATGAGTTGCGCCTTTCAAAGAGCTCCTCTTCGACCCAAAGAAGCGGTATAAAAGCAATAAAAGCCAGGAAAGGGAAACCCCTTGCCGGCCAGCTTGCAGCAAGCAGTAGCCCGGCCAGCAGGCTCAGCAGCAAAAAACTGTATCTTGAACTGAACTTTTTCATATTGTGATGCTTTATCCTTAACTTTTGCAATTGATCGAAAGCTAAAGATAGCACAAATCGTTTTAAACATTGTTTAAAACAAGTAATTTCATATATTTGTATAAAACATTTTCTGCTATGGCAAGGAGCAAAAATACTGAACAAAAGATCTTTGATGCAGCCACTGAGCTGTTTCTGGAAAAAGGTGTTGACAGGACCAGTGTAAGGGAGATCGCTTCCAAGGCAGGCATAAACCTTGCACTGATGAACTATTATTTCCGTAGTAAGGAGAACCTCTTTGATGCAATTTTCTCGATGTTGGTCAAGAAGAACTCCGAGGAGCTGATCAGGATACTGAACAGCGACCTGGGGCTTTTCGAGAAGATTCGCCAGTATGTGCATGTATATATTGATATGTTGTCGGACAACCCCCTGCTAGTATCATTTGTGATGGCGATACTGCACCGCAGCAGGGAGAGGATCACCGAAATGAAGGCGATAAGCAGCCTTTACTCTACCGACCAGTTCACCAAGCAGATACTGGAAGAGGGCAAAAAGGGCAATATACGCCGTACCGACACGACACATTTCTTTGTCGACATGCTTTCCCTGATAGCCTTTCCTTTTGCGATCAAAACACTGGTAATGGACAAGAACAGCTTTTCAGAGGAGGAGTTTAGTGAGTTTATACATGAAAGGAAGGAGAGGGTGCCTGAAATGCTCATAGAGAGTTTGAAGCCGCGCAGCTGATATTGTCGGCGAGCTTTTCAAACCTGGTCCTTGCAAGCGGGGAAAAGGTTTTCCTGAATGACTTTATGTAGCCTTCCTTTGTAAGTGACAGCCAGTCACTGTCAGTCCAGCTGTATGCGTATGGCAGGGCTTTAAGACCCGCCTCCCGGTGTGGTTTTGGGCGGCTGTTATGGGGGCAAACCTCCTGGCACACGTCGCAGCCGAACACCCATGGACCGCATTTCTCCCTGAGTACTTCAGGTATGGCCTCCTTTAGTTCAATGGTCAAGTAGGAGATACAGAGGTTTGAGTCTATGAGCCCCGGTGCCTTTATTGCACCGATGGGACAAGCATCGATGCACCTGGTGCAGCTGCCGCACATATCCTTTTCCATGGCAGGATCAGGATCAAGTTCAATGCTGGTGATTAACTCACCTAAAAAGAAAAAGCTGCCCCTTCCCGGAATTATCGTACATCCATTCTTCCCAAATGCACCTACACCTGCCTTTTGCGCCCAGGTACGCTCCAAAACAGGCGCAGAATCTGTAAAAGCCCTCCAATTGTTAGAACCTGCTGTACTTCCCAGGTGACCAGCCAGCCTTCTTAGCTTTTCCTTTACAATATAATGGTAATCCATACCGAATGCATACCTGGAGATCCTGAGCCTTGTCCTTT
>PWNY01000406.1 GCA_003557805.1 Bacteroidales bacterium
AATGCATTTGGTGCAGGATCGTTGATAACATAAACCTGCGGACGTGCTTTCAGTCCGGCTGCAATGCTCATTTCTTCAACAATGTTATACAGCTGGGGGTACTGTTCCGGGCTTGCTTTATGCGCATTTCCCATCCTCAGCATTATTGAACTGCCCGATGAAAAGCTCACAATTACCAATACAAAGTAAATTACAAGTGCAATGATTATGCCTGATACACCTGCCTGCGGATCGATAACAATACCGATGGCATATCCCAGCATTACCAGGACAACCCCCATCAGTGTCAGCAGCACAAGTGATTTACGCTGATTCTTACGAATTACTTCCCACATACCTGAATGGTATTAAAAAAAGAAATGTTCAAAAAGAAACCTTTGGGGCCTTCCTCTCAGAGCTGTCCTCTATCTCAAAGAAATCCTGCTTTTTAAAACCGAACATCCCTGCAATTATATTGGTAGGGAACATCTCTGTCTTGTTGTTAAAGAACAGTACCTGGTCGTTGTAGTTCTGCCTGGCAAAAGATATCTTGTTCTCGGTAGAGGTTAGCTCTTCCTGAAGTGCAAGGAAGTTCTGGTTAGCCTTAAGATCAGGATAGTTCTCAACAGTTACCCTGAATTGGCCCAATGCCGATGAAAGCCGGCTTTCTGCCCTTGCCTTATCAGCAACCCCCGAAGCCTCCATTGCCTGTGAACGCATTCTTGTTACATTCTCGAGGGTTTCTTTTTCATGTTTCATATATCCCTTTACCGTTTCAATAAGGTTGGGAATGAGATCGTACCGCCTTTTGAGCTGGACATCAATTTGTGACCAGGCGTTCTTTACCTGGTTCCTGAGCCTGACAAGACTGTTGTACATGCTTATCAGTGTAATTACGACAATAGCCGCAATTACAATAATCACAATGGTTGTAATGTTCATGGTATAATTTTTTATTCCTGGCAAAGATAGTTATGATTTGAGTCCGATCTATTGCCAATTAAAAAAACTGGCATATATTTGCAGTAAATACTAGCAAAATGAGCATCAGCTATCGCTTTTCCCACCCTATATGTTGTTGCTGTAAATACAGCACAGGGGAGGATTATATGCGTTAAACCAGGATTAAGTTATATTATTTAACATACAGGCCCTTCCCCGTTTATTCAGGGAAGGGTTTTTTATTTTCACAATTATGAAAACAAAAACATGTTTGCCTGCCAAGTCCGGGGTAATTGATTTTACCAGGGAAGCCTGCATTTATCTTTTCCCTGCAGTTGAAGGGAAAAAGAGCAGCCCGGGATTGCCAGGAAGTTTATGCCGCCGGCTTGACAGTCTAATCAAACCGCTTGGCCGCTATAACAAGAAGGAGAGAAAGGAGCTGGTAAAGTCTTTCTGTCTGGCCCTGCCTGTGACAAAAGATTGCCTTGAAGCAGATGCTGACTTTATTACCAGGAACGATCCTGCAGCAAGCTGCGTTGATGAGGTTATAATGACCTATCCCGGCTTTATGGCCATTATGGTATACAGGCTGGCCAATGTACTTCATTGCCTTAAACTCCCACTGGTACCAAGGATAATGACAGAATACGCCCACTCTGTAACAGGTATTGATATTCATCCAGGAGCAACAATAGGCAATGAGTTCTGTATTGATCACGGTACCGGCATTGTTATCGGTGAATCAACCATAATCGGTAAAAGGGTAAAGATCTACCAGGGCGTAACCCTTGGCGCTCTTAGTGTAAAAAAAGAGCAGGCTTCAACAAAAAGGCATCCTACCATTGAAGATGATGTTATTATATATTCCGGCAGCACGATTCTTGGTGGCCAGACTGTTGTCGGCCATAAAAGCATAGTGGGAGGAAACGTCTGGCTGACGGAGAGCCTGCCACCTAAAAGCATTGTTTATCAGCAACCAAACAATATTGTAAAAAAACGTAACGGACAAAACATTTAAAAGATGAAAGCAAATACAGTACTTGACCTGATAGGAAACACACCACATTTGCGTCTTGGGAAACTCTTTCCGGAACACCAGGTGTGGATTAAACTGGAAAACACAAACCCGGGAGGGAGCATAAAGGACAGGATAGCTCTTGCAATGATAGAAGATGCAGAGGACCGAGGCTGGTTAAGGCCCGGGGGCACGATTATCGAACCTACTTCAGGCAACACCGGTATCGGACTGGCTCTTGCCGGTGCGGTAAGATCCTACCGGGTAATTTTGGTTATGCCCGAGTCCATGTCGGTTGAAAGGAGAAGGATACTCGCTTCTTACGGTGCTGAACTTGTACTTACCCCAAAAGACAAGGGTATGAAAGGTGCAATCGAGCGGGCCGAAAATATCGCATCAGGAATAAAGGGCTCATTTATGCCGATGCAGTTTAAAAATATGGCCAATCCCGACATCCATGCACGTGTCACTGCCAGTGAAGTATTAAGGGACTTCCCCGGTGGTTTTGATTATCTGATAAGCGGAATAGGCACCGGCGGCCATATAAGCGGTGTCGGGAAAAAAATGAAGGAAAGCATCAGTGAAATAAAGGTTATCGGAGTTGAGCCGGCACTTTCTCCCGTGCTCAGCGGCGGTGAACCCTCTCCGCACCCCTTGCAGGGAATAGGGGCGGGTTTTGTGCCTGATACACTGGATACCGTAGTACTTGATGAGATAATTACCATTGAGAAGGAAGAGGCTTTTTCCATGGTAAGGAAAGCAGCAAAAACAGAAGGCCTGTTTACAGGTATATCAACTGGTGCATCCCTTGCTGCTGTTGATAAAAAGCTCAGGGGTATGGAGCAGGGCAGGCGTGTGCTTACCTTTGCCTATGATACGGGTGAAAGATACCTTAGTGTGGATGGGCTTTGGTAATCCTTGTGCTGAGCTCCTTTACTTCACGGTATAGGCTTTTTTCGTCGATTGTCAGCAGGCGTTGGTTCTCCATAAGCAACCTGCCGTCCACGATCACACTCTCAACATCGCTTGCCTTAAGGCTGTAAACTATAAGGGAGTAGAGATTGTATAATGGCCATGCATGTGGTTTGCCAAGGTCTACTATAATTATATCAGCCTGCTTGCCGGCTTCCAGTGATCCGGTTTTGTCATCTATCCCGAGTAGACGCGCACCGCCGCTTGTTGCACATTCAAGAACGCTGCGGGCATCCATTACTGCGGGGTTACCTGTTGCCAGCTTGTGTGCCAGTGCCGCAGAACGCATTTCATCGAAAAGGTCCAGGTCGTTGTTGCTGGCGGCTCCATCAGTGCCCAGTCCGACCCTGATACCTTTATTCAGCAGTTCAGTAACAGGGGCGGTGCCATTTGCAAGTTTCATATTGCATTGCGGGTTGTGGGCTATGCCAACATCGTTCTTTGCAAGCAGGCGTATCTCATTCTCATTAAGGTGTATCCCGTGGGCTGCAACCATGTTTTTACCAAGTACCCCTGTTTTCTCAAGGTGTTCCACAGGCCTCAGGCCATACTTGTTATAAATTATATCCACCTCCCAGGAGGTCTCTGAAAGGTGGGTGTGAAGCTGAACTCCATACTTGTCGGCAAGATCCTTGCCGGCACGGTATAACCATGGACTTGCTGAATAAGGTGCGTGTACGGCGACACCTATATTAACCCTGGGATGTTCTTTCCATTTTACGATCAGCTTTTCTGTGTATTCCAGTACCTCTTCGGCTGTATTCCCGTTGTGCTGTGGATTATCCAGAAGCGCTCCTGAAAGAAATGCCCTTATACCTGTTTTATCAACGATTTCCGCCATTTTGCAGGAGTAGTAATACATATCATTGAAGGTTGTCGTCCCGCTGCGGATCATTTCAGCAATAGCAAGCCTTGTACCCGTGGCTACCGTTTCACTGTTGATAAATTCAGCTTCCAGAGGAAATATATGGTCATAAAGCCATCTGTCCAGTGGAAGGTCATCTGCAAAACCCCTGAAGATGCTCATAGGTGCATGCGTGTGTGCATTGATCAGCCCCGGCATTACAAGTTTGCCTTCAGCATCAATTACAATTTCAGATGAGTATTTTTCCTTTATCGCACCAACCTCTCCAAGTTCAGCAATTTTGCTGTTTATAATGGCAATCCCGCCACTCTCTATGACTCTGTGGCGTTTGTCCATTGTCAGTACGATCCCGTTTA
Organism: Bacteroidales bacterium; assembly: GCA_003557805.1. Lineage (GTDB taxonomy): Bacteria > Bacteroidota > Bacteroidia > Bacteroidales > UBA7960 > PUPG01. The sequence goes on from PWNY01000406.1 coordinate 4,130, forward strand.
AAATCAGAAGATCTGCATGCTGTTTTTTCATATCGCCTGGGATTATCTCCGGAAGTTGTTTATGCTGCTAAATATGTACAAAGGTAAAACTACAAATAAAAGTAAGTTGGTTAATAATGCATGTGGGATGAAAAATAGTATTTTTGCAGCAGGCGTTTAACAACGATCATATTATGGAAACAACAGATTTTCCCGTGGGAGCAAAGGTTGAGCACCCGCAGTTTGGTGTGGGCATTATAACCAAAAAATCGGTTACAACGACCAGGATATTTTTCCTGCACAAGGGCGATAAGGAGATTGCCAACAGCTTTTCCGGGCTTAAGCTAATTGAGGACTCCCATATTCCTGCAGAGGGGAAAGCAGATGAGGGGCAAATCAGCCTTTCTGATCTTGAAAAGGTTTTCTCCGGGGTTTTAAGGCGATATGTGGATTTTCCTGAAACTGTAGAGATAGGTGAGCGCTGGAAGAAAGGCGTGCTGATACTAAAACCCGGAACAGACCAGCTAAAACCCAAGGAGATCCCGATTGACAGTTTCTTCAACAAGATTATCCTTATTAGAGACCGTTTGAGGGTACTTGAACAAAGGATAAACAGTAACGAGAAACTCAGCGAGGAGGAGAAAATAAACCTTCAGCAATATATTACCCGTATCTACGGCTCCCTTACCACATTCAATGTGCTTTTCAGGCACAAGGAGCAGTATTTTGTGGGTGAGAAGGGAACACAGTGAAACTCAGTGGTCATTTATAATATTTTGGTCACTGATCATATTTTACAACCACTTTTTTCTTCCACCTGCCGGTCAGGTAGTATATGTAAGCTGCCAGCCAGCCGAAAAGCCATGCTATGGGGATTCCCCACCATATACCCGTTTCCCCGTACTCGAGCGACAAAAAGTGGGAGAAGGGTATACGCAACAGCCAGAGTGCTACAAGTGTAATGAACATGGGTATCAGGGTATCACCTGCACCTCTCATAACGGCCTGTGTTACGAACATTGATGAGAAAACAATGTAAAAGGAGCTTACAATGGTAAGGTAACTGTATCCTATCTCAATAACTTCAGGATCAGTAGTGAATATCCCCATGAGCTGACGGCCGAACAGCCATGCCACTGCTGTTGCGGTAACAGATACAGCTGCAGTCATTCTCAGTGTGGCAAAAAGACCCTGGCGAACACGTTCAGGCCTGTTGGCACCAAGGTTCTGCCCTACAAAGGTAGTAAGCGCAAGGCCGAAGTTCATAGCCGGCATTGCTGCGAAGGAATCTATCCTCCAGGCTATCGTATAAGCAGCTATTGTGTTTGTACCAAAGCGGTTTACAATGCTTATCAGTCCAAGCATCCCGAGGGATACAAAAGTGTGCTGCATTCCAGTGGGGATCCCTATCCTCAGGCTCTTTATGAATATATCCCTGTCAAACACAAGACCCCTGAAACTGAAACGGATAATCTTATGGGTCCTGTTAAGATATATTACCGAAAGGGCAAATGCTATTCCCTGTGCCAGTACCGTTGCAAAAGCAACCCCTCCAATTCCCCAGCCAAATACCAGTACGAAAACAAGGTCAAAGCCAATATTGAGGATTGTAGAAATAATCAAAAAGTACAGGGGTGTTCGTGAGTCCCCAAGGCCTCTCAGTATTGCGCTTGTGGCATTGTACCCGAACATCATTATCAGGCCAGCTGCAAAAATGCTGAAATAAGTGGTCGCATCTCCCGTAAGATGCTCTGGAAGGCCTATAATCGTCCAGATATGCTCTATTACAAGCAAACCGAGCACTGTTAGCCCCAGGGATGCAAAAAAGAGGAACACGAAGGCAGTATCTATGGCTCTTTTTACCGAATCGAAATCCTTTGCCCCGTAATACTGCGATATTATTATGGTCGTACCTGTAGTAATACCTATTACAAGGCTTATAAGCACAAATATCACAGGGAAAGAGGCACCGGCTGCGGCAACTGCTTCCGTACCAATGTAACGGCCTATTATTATCGTATCAACCACGTTGTAAAGCTGCTGGAAGACATTACCCAGAAGCATGGGCAGGGCGAACACGAATATTTGGCGGCCAACGGGCCCCTTGCTCAGATCACGCATTTAGGGTTTTTTGCAAATTTAGGTTTATTTTACCGACCGGCCTATAATAGTATTTACAGAGTCCTGCAGGTTAAAAATTGTATATTTGTAACAAAGCATACCTGTAAAATCTTGTAAAATGGATATATCCGTGGTGGTGCCCCTCTATAACGAGGAGGAATCTCTTCACGAACTGGTGGAGTGGATCGCAGGGGTAATGAAAGCAAATGGGTTCAGCTATGAGATACTGCTAATAGATGACGGAAGCCGTGATGATTCCTGGTTGCGCATCAGTGAGCTTTCAACCCTCAACCCTTATGTAAAAGGCGTCAGGTTCCGCCGTAACTACGGCAAGGCAGCTGCGATCAACGAGGGGTTCACAAGGGCCTCGGGTAATGTTGTAATAACCATGGATGCAGATCTGCAGGACAGCCCCGATGAGATCCCGGAGCTTTACCGGATGATAAAATCCGGAGGTTACGACATGGTCAGTGGCTGGAAGAAGGACAGGAAAGATCCGCTCTCAAAGACCCTGCCAACAAAGCTTTTCAACCGTACAACAAGGTGGATGTCGGGTATAAGGCTCCACGACTTCAACTGCGGTTTAAAGGCCTACAGCAATAAACTGGTAAAGTCAATAGAGGTTTATGGTGAAATGCACCGTTATATACCAGTGCTGGCCAAAAGGGCCGGGTTTGACCGCATAGGAGAGAAAGTGGTTAAACATCAGGCCAGGAAATACGGCTCAACAAAATATGGCCTGGACCGCTTCTTCAAGGGTTTTCTGGATCTTCTATCGATTACCTTCGTGACCCGCTTCGGTCAGAGGCCCATGCACCTTTTTGGTCTGCTGGGCACGATACTTTTTTTTATCGGTTTTTTAATTGCAGCCTACCTTGCTTACGGAAGAATAATCCTGCTTGAGTACAGGATGACGGAAAGACCGCTGTTCTACTTTGGACTTCTTGCTATGATACTTGGCACCCAGCTATTCATAGCGGGCTTCCTCGGAGAGATGATCTCCCGCAACTCTCCTGACAGGAACAAATACATAATTGATACTACAACTTCTGGAAACTAAGGTTCAAACTAATAGTACAAGAGAACTGCCCGGTTGTGATCATGCTGAAAAATTTAATGTACTTTTGTCGGGCAACTGAAATGGTCTTGATGTTTTGGCAAAAATAGCGATACTAGGGCCTGCATATCCCTTACGGGGAGGTGGACTTGCGACTTTTAACGAAAGGCTCGCAAGGGCTTTTACTGAATATATGGGGAGGGGTGAAGGCAACGAGGTTTTTATATATACATTTTCACTTCAATACCCTTCACTGCTTTTTCCGGGAAAGTCGCAGTATTCTGATGAGGATCCGCCTTCAGACCTTGACATAAGGGTTAGGCTCAACAGCATAAACCCTGTAAACTGGATCCGGGTGGGTCGCGAAATAGCTGGTTTAAAGCCGGATATTCTGGTGGTGCGTTACTGGCTTCCATTCATGGCTCCCTGCCTGGGAACAGTATCGGGTATTGTCAGGAAAAACGGGCATACCAGGGTGATTACAATTGCCGACAATATCGTGCCCCACGAAAAAAGGCCTGCCGACAGAATGCTGACAAGATATTTTTTGAAAAAAGTTGACAGTTTTGTTGTAATGTCAGATACTGTAGTCAAAGACCTCAGGGATTTCGGTGTGAAGGCTGAAAGGATCAGCTACTGCCCGCACCCGTTATATGATAACTTTGGCAATGCGGTAAAAAAGGAAAATGCAAGAGAGGAACTTGGTATAGATGCCGGGGAAAAGTTGGTGCTGTTTTTTGGATTTATCCGTGATTACAAGGGACTCGACATCCTCATCCAGGCAATGGGCCATGAGAGCGTAAAAAAGCTTGGAGTAAAACTGCTGGTTGCCGGTGAGTTCTATGTCAAGCCCGATCATTATCACAAGCTAGCGACTGATTTAAAAATAGATGGCAATATTATTTGGCATACCGATTTTATACCCAATAACAGGGTAAGGTACTATTTTTCTGCTGCCGACCTTGTTGCACAACCCTATAAGAGCGCAACACAAAGCGGGGTTACGCATATTGCCTATCACTTTCTAAAGCCGATGCTGGTGACAAATGTCGGGGGCCTGCCCGAGATGGTAACAGATGGAAAGGCCGGATATGTGGTCAGGCCAGAGCCCGGTGCAATTGCCTCTGCGATCCGGGATTATTTTGAGAATAAAAGGGAGGCTTCACTTATAGATACATTAAAAGAGGAAAAGAAACGTTTTTCATGGGAGAGTTTTGTGAAAAACCTTATTGAAACTGCAGGAATTTGATCTAAAAATGGAAATTAAAAAACAGATAAGCGAGTCGGTAAATCTTGGAAAAAAGTTGCTGGATAGCAGTGAAATTTCAGATAAGCTATCAGAGGGCATCACCCTGATAGTGGATGCCTATAAAAACGGGAAAAAGGTGATGTTCTGCGGAAACGGAGGAAGTGCAGCAGATGCACAACATCTGGCTGCAGAGCTCAGCGGAAGGTTTTATCTTGAAAGACCGCCGTTGAATGCCGAAGCATTGCATGTAAACTCTTCTTTCATAACTGCCACGGCAAATGACCACTCCTTCGAAAATATATTTGAGAGAATGCTCAGGGCTATAGGGCAAAAGGGGGATGTTCTCGTGGCCCTGTCAACTTCGGGAAAATCCCCCAATATCCTGAAGGTAGTTGAATCCGCGAATGAACACGGCATACATACCATAGGCCTTACGGGCAGCAATGGCAACAAACTTAACGGTATTTGCGACATACTTATTAAGGTGCCATCTGAAGATACCGCCCGCATCCAGGAGATGCATATGCTGCTTGGGCATATAATTTGCGAAAACGTTGAATCAATTCTGTTTTCAGGCAAATAAAAGCTTGTTTTGGAGTCAATTAGCAACATAAGCCTGTTCCTGGACCGCGACGGGGTACTGAATGAAAGGCCCGGTAAGGGTTATGTATGCCGGCCTTCTGAGTTCCGGTGGTTGCCAGGCAGTCTTGAAAGCATGAAATGGCTTTCCAGGGTTTTTAAAAACATCATAGTGGTTACCAACCAGCAGGGTGTCGGTAAAGGCCTGATGAGCCAAATGGAGCTATCGGCTGTAAACAGGAGGATGCTGGATGATACCAGGAAATCCGGCGGTCGTATCGATATGGTATATTCGGCAACCGGTTTAAGGACCGAGGACAGTTTCCGGCGCAAACCAGTCCCTGGAATGGCATATGAAGCATTGAGAGACTTTCCAGGTATTCAACTAGCGGGGTCATTGATGGTAGGGGATACGTTCAGGGATATACTTTTTGGTTACCGCCTGGGTATGAGAAGCGTGCTTTGCGGAAATAAATCTGAGGTTAACATAGATTACAGGTATATGCTATCGGCTTGGTTTGATAACCTGGCTGGTTTCACAGATTTTGTTCTTGAAAACGGGGCAGAGAGCTTTTTTAACAGATAATACTCATTATGGGCAAGGGAAGGGTTCTTATGGCTATGAGCGGGGGGCTTGACAGCAGTGTTGCAGCTATGATGCTGTTGGAGCAGGGCTATGATATAGTAGGCATTACCATGAAGACCTGGGAGTATGCTGACAGCGGTATAAAGGGAAAGGAGACAGGTTGTTGCAGCCTTGATTCGGTAAATGATGCCCGCCTTCTGGCTGTCAGCTTAGGTTTTCCACATTATGTGCTCGATATCAGGGACGAGTTTAACAGCTACATTGTAAAGGATTTTGTTGACCAGTATCTTAAAGGCCGTACCCCTAACCCGTGTGTATTGTGCAATACACATATTAAGTGGGCAGCACTGCTAAAAAGGGCCGAACAACTTGGTTGTGAGTATATATCCACAGGCCATTATGCGAGGATAAGGGAGGAAGGCGGAAGAATGGTGTTATTCAAAGGAGCCGATGAAGATAAGGACCAGAGTTACGTATTGTGGGGGCTTACACAGGAATTTTTAAAGAGAACCATTTTCCCGCTTGGGGACTATACAAAGGATCAGATTCGCGAAATTGCCAGGGGCGCCGGTTTCAGGCAGATAGCTGATAAGAGGGAGAGCTATGAGATATGCTTTATCCCTGATAACAACTACAGGGCGTTTCTGCAAAGGCAGGTTCCTGGCCTTGAAGATAAAATTGGAGAAGGCGATTTTGTTGATACAAAAGGAAATGTAATCGGCAGGCACAAAGGATACCCCTATTATACCATAGGGCAGCGTAAAGGCCTTAACATTGCGATGGGAGAACCAATGTATGTTAACCGGATAATTCCAGAAGAAAATAAAATCGTACTCGGTAAAAAGGAAGAGACATTTGAAAGGAGGTTCCGGGTGAGTGGCTTTAACCCGGTCAAATTTGAAAGACCACCTTGCGACAGGGATTATATTGTTAAGATCAGGTACAAGCATCCGGGAAGCAGGGCCCGCATATATTATGAAAACAATTCAGACAGTTTAAAGGTTGAACTCTACAGCCAGGTATCAGCTATTACTCCAGGTCAATCAGCTGTTTTTTACGACGGAATAGATGTTGTTGGCGGTGGATTTATAGAAACAGATAATAAATAAGCCCCTCTGGATTAAATATTCCCTGTCATTGTACGGAGAACGGGGAAATATTCAAATCTCATACACTTAAAAAAAAAGTACCCTGTTAATTATTCTATCCGGATTTATTTCTTGTACCAGTATTATTTGAAGGGCAGGGGATGGCCCGCTGAATACTTTCCTGAAAACTATTCATACTTACAGCTATTTTGATCTTGTGAACTAGGTATAATGTTGTACAACATTATTGATTCACAAGTATACACATGTAACATATGCCAACACAGATGATGTTGTATATGTGTACATAGCGGGCAATTAATTCATATACACTAAACATATAGTTAAATAAAAGGTGTTGTACACAAATGTAAAACAATTCCCAAATGTATACTTTTGTGTTTATGTAAACTTTGTAGTTTTATAGATATAATAAGTAATATAAAAACGTGTATATCAGTATTATACAATATTTACCTCTATTTATTATATAAAATAATAGTAATAAACAGCAATATGTTTTAAAATACATTTAATATTAAATAATTAACAGTATAACAGTGTTATAGAACAATAAAATAAAGTATTGCTTTAATATTAAATGGTAATATATAAATGTAAACTGCTAACTATTTACAAAAGCAAACACAATTGTAAATGGTTTTTTAATATATTTACACAAATGTAAATTCATGTTTGTGGTTTAAATTTATATCCATGATTCAGAGGATCAGAAATCTAATTTCGGCAAAGAATTTAACAGCCTCAGCCTTTGCAGATCGTATAGGAGTTCCAAGATCTACTATATCGCATGTTCTGTCAGGTAGGAATAATCCCAGCCTTGAACTGGTACAGAAAATACTTGACGGCTTTCCGGACATAAATATTAACTGGCTTATAAGGGGCAGTGGGAGGATGTTCTCCGAAGGATATGACCTGTTTTCGCAGGATTCTGCTGGCAAGGGTGATGTGGATGAAGGACCGGTTGATAAAGAGCTGTCCAAACCTGAGATGCAGGAAATGCCTGATAAGGGCCGTGAGAGTGAAGAAAAGAAAGATACAGATAATGAGCCGGAGCCTAATATTTCTAAAGAGTTTTTTACAGGGAAGAAAAAGGTTTCAAGACTGATTATTATATACAGGGATGGCAGCTTTTCAGAATTCTATCCCTCTGAGCAACAATGAACCTTCTTTATTTAACTGGAAATTTGAATATAGGCCGACTGAGCCGTCATTTTTCTTACCTTTGTGGGTCTAATACAGACCCAATAGTGCATGCTTGATAAACAAAGGATTGAAAAGCTCTCTGATCTGCTGAAGGATAAGGAAAAGGGCATTTGTATAGTAATGCATTCCAATCCTGATGGCGATGCGGTTGGGGCCTCCCTTGGGCTGTACGCTTTCTTGAAAGAAAATGGCCATAAGCATATAAATGTCGTGGCACCTGATCCATACCCAGAGTTTTTACAGTGGATGCCGGGAAACAGGAATGTACTAATTGCGGCTGATAGCAAGAATGATTCGGAACTGGCGGTAAGGAGTGCATCAGTATTATTCTGCCTTGATTTTAACGGGTTTGAACGGGCAGGAATGCTTTCAGAAACAGTTGCCGGGAGCAATGCTTTAAAGGTGGTGGTTGATCATCATCCTCAGCCCGGGGAGGGATTTGACCTGGTTTTTTCAGATACCGGGGCAAGCAGTACTGCAGAGATTGTTTACGAGATAATTTCCGCCATGTGCGGAAATGAGTCAATCAGTATAGATACAGCACAATGCCTTTACGCAGGCATCGTTACAGATACAGGATCATTCAGTTACGGGAGCAATAATCCCCGTACCTATGAGATAGTTGCAAGGCTTATAGAAAAAGGTGTTGATGGTGCTTACCTGCACCGTTTGATCTATAGTACTTACAGTGAGGATCGCATGAGGCTTCTGGGGTACTGCCTGAGTGAAAAGTTGCGGGTTATGCATAGGGAAAATACTGCATTTATAAGCCTTACACGAAATGACCTTAAAAGGTTCAATTACAAAGAGGGAGATACCGAAGGTGTCGTGAATTACGCACTCAATATAAAGGGAATGAATTTTGCGGCCCTGTTCACAGAAATGGATGATCACATAAAGGTGTCATTCAGGTCGGCCGGCGAACTTGATGTCAACTCTTTCGCGCGCAGGCACTACAATGGAGGCGGCCACAAGAATGCTGCCGGAGGGAAAAGCTATAAAGGTATGGAAAATACCCTGGAGGAGTTTGTCGCTCTTGTAAAAAGGGGTTCTGATATATGAGTTATAGAGGTCTTTTTTTCCTGTTGTTAATGACAATTATGGCAACGCTGATCTCCTGCTCCCGGGATCAGGATGAGAGGGTTTTGCCAGATCCTGCCGAGGTTCGTGAGGCTTTTGCCCTAAGCAATCAGTACCTTCTTGAACTGGAAGAGCAGGCTATAGACGATATGGTGAACCGGTATGGATGGGAAATGGAAACAACCGGCTCGGGCCTTAGGCACATGATACTGGATGTTGGAGAAGGAGAAAAGGCTTCATATGGTCAGAGAGTGGTTTTGGACTATGAGATATACCTTATAACAGGCGACCCGGTATATTCATCCTCTGTTGATGGTCAGCTGGAGTTTACCGTTGGCAGGGGAGGCGTTGAAAGGGGTCTTGAGGAGGGAATCCTGATGCTTGCAAGGGGAGGAGAGGCGGTTTTTATAATGCCCCACCATCTTGCCCACGGGGTTCCAGGTGACGGATACAAAATACCCAGGAGGGCGACCATTATTTACAGGGTCGAGGTACTGGAAATCATTTAGATAATTTAAACATAACACAAGAGAGCATTATGAAAAAGGTAATTTTTTTGATCATTGTATTTATCGTTGCAACTATAAGTGGTTGTGGCCGTTCAGGTGAGGTTGATTATGACCAGACCGAGAGTGGTCTCAGGTACGCCTTTCATGTCAGCACTGGCGATGAAAAACCTGAGATCGGGGATATTCTAAGTATGGATATGGTTTACAGCCTCAACGACAGTATTCTTTTCAGCAGCCACCAAAGTGGTATACCCATGTTTTTGCAGCTGACCGAGCCTGAATACCCGGGTGATATATTTGAAGGTCTCGCAATGATGTCGCTTGGTGACAGTGTTTCATTCCTGATAAATGCCGAGGATTTTTTCATCCACACAGCTGGTGTAATGGAGCTTCCACCCTTTGTTGAAGAGTGTGATGACATCAGGTTTGATATAAGGCTGCAAAAGATCCTTGATGAAGAGGGATTTGCAATGGAACAGCAAAGACTTATGGAGGAACAGATGCAGCAGAATGTGGTAAGGGCTGAAGAGGAAGAGGAGCTAATGCAAGACTACCTGGATGAAGAAGGTATAACAATTGAACCTACAGAATCAGGCCTCTATTTTATCGAAAGGGAAAGAGGAGAAGGCCCGCAGGTACAGGTTGGAAATTTGGTGGCAGTCCATTATGAAGGCAGGTTGCTTGACGGTACCGTTTTTGACTCTTCATACGACAGGGGAGAACCGCTGGAGTTCAATGTTGGTATGCACCAGGTTATACCAGGCTGGGATGAAGGCATAGGAATGATGCGCCAGGGTGGCAAGGCAACATTGATTATTCCCTCGTATCTTGGATATGGAGACAGGGGCGCAGGACAGGCTGTACCTCCATTCAGCACCCTGGTTTTTGAAGTTGAGGTAGTAGATATTATTGAATAAACTCAATGGAAATGAAGCCTGTATGCTGTGGTAATACCGGCCAGAAAATAAGGCCGGGCAGGCTGGCTGTCTTTAAGGGTGGCATTTTTGTTGTTGTATTTTTTGCAGCCTGCAGTATTTTGCGTGTACCTGAAGAGCAGCCTGTGCATCAGGCAACGGAAAGCGGTCTTGTATATACAGTGCTCAGGCAGGGAGAGGGCCCTCAGCCTTCCAGGGGTGATATGGTCAGGGTTCATTATACCGGAATGCTGGCTGACGGCACTGTTTTCGATTCCTCCTACGATAGGTCCCAGCCGGTTGAGTTCCAAATGGGAAGCGGGCAGGTGATATCAGGCTGGGAAGAGGGTATTGCACTTCTAAGGGAAGGTTCAAAGGCGAGTTTTATAATTCCGCCGGATCTGGGGTATGGGGATACAGGGTTTGGGATGGTTCCCGAAAATGAGACCCTTACATTCGAGGTTGAGCTGCTTGAGGTATATACTCCTGAACGGATAGAGGAAGAGACAGTGGAGCCAACAATGCCAGCCCGTGAAACAGCTTCAGGCGTGAAATACTCCCTTACCCAACAGGGTGAAGGCATAAGGCTTGAGGAAGAAATGCATGTAAGCCTGCATTATACAGGATATATCGATGCAGCGGACCAGGTTAAGTTTGACTCCTCCTATGACAGGGATCAGCCCCTGAGGTTTATCCTTGGCCGCAAAATGGTAATACCCGGCCTTGATGATGCACTCACCCACCTCAGGGTAGGAGACAGGGCAAGGATATGGGTCCCGCATGCATTGGCCTACGGAAGCCAGGGGAGGGGGCCGATACCACCGGAATCTGACCTGATCTTTGATGTTGAGGTAATTGATGCCATGCCGGTTGTTGAGCCCGGGAGGTTTGATACCAGCGGCAGGGATACCCTTACCACAGCCTCAGGACTCCGTTATATAATAGTAGAAGAGGGATATGGCGAAAAACCCAGGACGGGGAATATACTCCTGGTGCATTACTCAGGTTATACCTCCGACGGATCAATTTTCGATTCCTCAATACAACGCAGTGAGCCATTTCGTTTTGTGCTTGGTACCGACCAGGTTATACAAGGCTGGGATGAGGCTTTTGCCTTACTCAGGGAAGGGAGCAAAGCCAGGCTTATTATACCGCCCTCTCTTGGATATGGCGATACCGGGAGAGATCCTGTTCCTCCCGGTGAAACACTTATATTCGATGTTGAGCTACTGGAGGTAAGGCGATAACTTTATACCTGCATAAAGAATTGAGAGTGGAAGCGGATTTCCGCTAATAATAAACAAAATAGATACTTATGAACCTGCTTCAAATTGGCTGGGATGTAAGTCCCGAGATATTCAATATTGGCAGCTTGTCCGTTCGGTGGTACGGCCTTTTTTGGGCTCTGTCATTCTATTTAGGATATGAGATGGTGCTGCGCATGTTCAAAAAGGAGGGTGTGCCCGTTGCACAGGCTGACAGCCTTCTGATATATATTGCCGTCGGCAGCATAGCAGGAGCAAGGCTCGGTCATTGTTTTTTTTATGACTTTGAATATTACAGCAAAAACCTGATAGAGGTGCTTTATATATGGCAGGGCGGACTGGCAAGCCACGGGGGAGCCATTGGAATACTCATTGCGCTCTACTATTTTCAGAAGAAAAAGAGCAACAAGAGTTTTGCCTGGCTGCTTGACCGGTTGGTCATACCGGTATCACTGGCAGCTTTTTTCATACGCATGGGCAACCTGATGAATTCCGAGATATATGGAGTGGAAACAGCGCTCCCCTGGGGTTTTATTTTCGAGAACAGGGGAGAGGTAGTGCCAAAGCACCCTACACAAATCTATGAGGGCCTTACTTACCTTGTACTGTTTTTTATACTTGGATATATGTACCTGAAGAAGCGGACAAGGCTTCCTGAGGGTTATATTACCGGTTTCTTTGCCGTCTTTATGTTCACGGCCCGCTTCCTTGTTGAGTTCATAAAGGAGCCCCAGTCTCCTTTCGAGGCTGATATGATGCTTAACATGGGGCAGATATTAAGCATACCGGTAATCATAGGGGGTATAGGTTTTATTGTCTATTCCCTTAGAAATAAGGAAAAGAAGCAGAAAAAAGCGGGAAGCTGATCATTTTTCCACCGAGATCAAAAACATTGCAGGCCGCTTGTGAAGACCGGGAAGGCCTTCTTTTCTCCATCCGGCGATAGTTTGCGTTCTGATATATTCGCTGTGCATGCAGAGATCTGCTGCAATACAGAGCCAGGTACCCGGCCTGCATTCCTTTAAAAGGGTTTCTGCAATTGCCATATTGCGGTAGGGGGTCTCCATGAAGATATGGGTGGAGCCTCCGCCTTGCCTGCTATACTCCTCAATCTCCCGGATTTTTTTAATCCTCTCATCCTTATTTACCGGGAGGTATCCATGGAAACTGAACTCCTGGCCGTTGAGCCCGGAAGCCATCAATGCCAGAAGTATTGAGTTGGGGCGGACAAGGGGCCTGACCCTTATACCCTGCCGGTGTGCCAGTGCGACAATTATATGCCCCGGATCTGCAATGCATGGGGTTCCTGCCTCAGAAAGAAGGCCTGCGTCCCTGCCGGATGCCACCTCTTTTAAAAAGGATGGATATCTGCCAGGGTCGCTGTGTTTACCGATTTCATGAAAACACACCTGTTCAAAAGGCCTTGAATACCCTGCATATCTCAGAAAACGCCTTGCTGTCCTGAGGTTTTCTACAATAAATAGATCAAGGTTATTTACAATATTTGCATTATTACCGGGCCATATTGTCGATATCTCCTTTTCTCCCAGGGAGGAAGGGATCAGGTAAAGGATTCCCGGGTTGTTATGCTCATTTGATCCACTCATATTAAGCCTTGTTTTGTTTTGCCGGGTTTTGCCATGGCAGGTGGTTTAGGTCCGTATTGCCCCCCGACAGTATAACACCGGTTCTCTTGCCCCTGAATATATCAGGGTTTTCAAGGATTACAGCAATAGCGACAGCTGCGCTTGGCTCCACGATTATTTTCATTCTCTCCCATATCAGTTTCATAGCATGGATTATGGCATCCTCACCGGTAGTAAGTATGTCTTGTGCACCTTCAGAAATTATCGGGAATGTTAGGCTTCCGAGTGAGGTCCTTAACCCGTCTGCAATAGTGTTTGGATCTTTTACGGGGATCAAACGTTTTTTCCGGAAGGACTCCTGTGCATCGTTTGCCATTTCGGGTTCTGCACCATACACTTTTGTTTTGGGTGAGAAGTGCCTG
>PWNY01000258.1 GCA_003557805.1 Bacteroidales bacterium
CTTGCGGTAAAAATCCGATGGTATCTGCTCCGACTTGGGCAGTATCAGCTCAATATCCTCGTCGTCCAGGGCAAGAATCTCCTTTTTCCACACCTGGTATACCTCGGCTGTTACAAGATCTCCTATCTGTTCCTGGTATTTTTTATATATGCTGTCCTTTTCCAGTTCAAGTATCTTTGATGCCAGGTTCTGCCGGATCGCAAGTATTTCCCTGCGTCCGAAGTCACTCATTCTAACAGGCTCAGAAGCCTCCTCCCCCACCTCAAAGTCGGGCTCGATCTTTATTGCATCCGAATATGCGATCTGTGAGTTTTCATCCTCCACCTCACCGTCTTCAACGATCTCGCGGTTTCTCCATACTTCAAGATCCCCTTTATCAATGTTGACAATAATATCAAAGTTGTCAGCCGATCCGTACTTCTTTTCCAGCATACTGCGGAAAACATCTTCCAGGATCAGCATCATGGTAGAGCGGTCAATATTCTTAAATTCTTTAAATTCCGAAAACGACTCAACCAGGTTAATAGTTTCCATCTTATTTGCTCAGTTTGTGTTATAAATCATTTGAAAGACACCTGCACCCTGGCCTCGCTGATATCAGCAAAAGGAATTAACATCCTTTTCTCTGCGCTTGTGTCAGGCTCTTTCTGTTTCTTTTTCTTTTTTGTCGGTATATCCAGTTCAAGCATTATTCCCTCCTCTGAGACCTCGCTTAGCTTTCCCTTTCTTGTCTTTCCGTCACCAAGTTTTACGGCAAGCCTGCGGCCGATATTGTTGACGTACTGGCGATGCAGTGTAAGGGGCTGGCCCACTCCTACAGAGGATACCTCCAGTTCAAAGTCTTCAACATCGCGGTCAAGGTGACTCTCAATATGCCTGCTCAGGTGAGTGCAGTCATCTATGGTAACTCCTTTGTCTCCGTCAATATGGACCATTATCCTGTTCTGAGGGGTGACCCTGACACTCACCAGAAAAAGATCACTGCCACTTAAATGGTCATTTACTATTCCGGATATAAGACTCTCGTTTAACATATTGCTTCTTGCTCGCCGGCCAATAAAGAAGGGGACTTGAATTGCCCCCTTTCTTAACCCGGCATAAACCAAAAATTCCCTGCAAAGGTAATGATTTTATTTAAAAAACCGAAAAAATACTGTAATATAGTTACTTATACTACTGCATTTCCCTTATCCACCTTTCATAGTATCTGTCAAATATCTCGCTTGCCCTGCGGGCGTAGTCTTCCTCCCCGAACTCCTCTGTCATATGGGCCATATGTTGCATCATAACAAGACTTTCCTGTTTTTCACCATCTATCCTCATGGCATTGCTGCCCCTGAACCTGAAATAGTAACCCAGGTTCTCTTCATGAATATCAATCATGCGTTCAACTATACCGTTGGCACGGTCATTTGCCCCGGCCCTGTAGTAGTTCTCGGCAATCAGGAGATTAAAATAGTTGTAAGGCACATTATATTCAGGCATTACTTCCATTGCCCTGTCCAGTACTGCAATTGCCGAATCAGGTTTGTTTTCTTCCAAAAGGGCAGAGGCCAGCCTCTGGAAGATATTCCTGAAGCTTACAGTAAGCCTGCGGTGATCCTCATCAAGGTAAACTGAAGGATCAGCCATATTACCCCACTGGAACTTGTTCATAAGGTTGTCATAAAGTATTGCGGTATTTACCCTGCCGGGTTCATTGGGGTTGTGTTCTGACCTGATTGGCACAAGACGGTATGCCATCCCCTCCAGCTGAAAATACTCCTCAAGGCCCATGTATGACTCCCTGCCGGTTGTAATTGCAAAATATACCGGGCGCTCCCAGTTGTTCTGTGCAAGAAAGTCCAGTGCCATAACGTGGTTCTTGTTAAGACCCTGTCCCGGTATCCTCCATTCTACTGCGTCAACTATAAGATGGGCGTCTTCGGGTGCTACAGTGCCGTTATTAACAACCTTTGCGGAATCTACCGGCAAACGCAACCTGTTTGTCGGGAAATAGTCCTCCATTCCCCTGCTGGTGCGTATTCTTGTCCTGTCCGTATCACTGCCAACAAAATCCATCAGGCTCCTTAGGTTTTGGTAGCCCTCAAGACGTTCAATGATATATACGTAGTCCCTGGTTCCGTCCCTGTATTGAAGCGGCTCAAGGCTGAATGGGACCGGTTCGGCATCATAGGTCTTGCGCCTTACCATATTGTCAATATACCAGTCGGTATTGAGCAGGCTCATATTAACCACCTTTATGTCGGTACGTATCCCCTCCACCTCCTGGGCATACCACAGTGGGAAGGTGTCATTGTCACCATTGGTAAATATTATCGCATTCGGGGCACAGGACTCCAGGTAGTTGATCGCGACATCCCTGGCCCCGTACCGCCCTGACCTGTCGTGATCACTCCAGTTCTCCCTGGCCATGTTTACAGGGACAAGCAATACACATAATGCCGTGGCAAGTATTGCGGCTCTTTTCCCGTTACGGCCCTTTATCCCTTCATCTTTGCCATGCAACTTCTTAAAAAGTGACTCTATGATGGCCATGGCCCCAAGACCAATCCATATCGAAAAGGCATAAAATGAGCCAATGTATGAGTAATCCCTTTCCCTGGGCTGCAGGGGCGTCTGGTTAAGGTATATGATTATCGCCAGCCCCGTCATGAAGAAAAGCAGACCCACTACAAGGGCATCGCCCGGCCTTTTTTTCAATTGGTAAAGAAATCCAAGTATTCCGAGCAGGAAAGGCAGCATATAGTAACGGTTATAGCCCTGGTTTGAGGTCAGGCTCTCGGGCAAATCACGCTGGGGGCCGAGCCTGAGCTCGTCAACAAGGGGTATGCCACTTAACCAGTTACCTTCAAGTGGGCTTCCGTGACCCTGTATGTCGTTCTGTTTGCCGCTGAAGTTCCACATCAGGTAACGTACATACATATGCCCCATCTGGTATGAAAAGAAAAACCTGAGGTTCTCAAGGAAGGTGGGCCTGTTGATTGTTTCCGTGGTTCCGTCCTGCCTTGTAACCCTTGTCGGACGTCCCCGGACATTGCCCCAGTCTTCATACCCCGGGGCATGCTGTGCCCTGCTGCTCCACATCCTGGGGAACAGTGTTGTAAACCTTGGATCATAAACAGGCTCAAGGCCGATACGCGGGTTTATCACCTCATAACGGCCGGTTTCCCTGTTCTTGCCCCATACCGGGTTACCATCCTCCATATCGGTTACCGGTGCATTATAATACGGCCCATGAATCAATGGCCATGCACCGTACTGTTCCCTGCCGAGGTATGCCTTCATTGCAAGGGCGTCCTTTGGGGCGTTCTCGTTAATGGGAACCTGGGCATTTGACCTTATAACCAGCATAAAAAAGGAGGAGTAGCCAATAACAATGAAAGTGAACGCCAGAATGATAGTGTTCCAGGCGACCATCTTTCTTTTTTGGGTGTAATACAGGCCATAGGCTACTGCAGCAATAAGTGTGATAAAGAAGATTATGGTACCGCTGTGGAATGGAAGCCCGATAGCGTTAACAAAAAAGCGTTCAAACTGCCAGTCAAGGTTAAGAAGCCCTGGTATTAGAATTGACTGTATGAAATACAGCAGTGCAACGGCAATAATTCCTGCTGTCAGGATGCCCTTTGTTGTCGGGGTGTATTTCTTGAAGTAGTAGACAAAAACAATTGCCGGTATGGCAAGCAGGTTAAGAAGGTGAACACCGATCGACAGGCCTATAATATAAAAAATGAGCACCAGCCACTTGTGCGAGTCTTTCTCATGGGCCCTGGCCTCCCACTGCAGTATTGCCCAGAAGACAAATGCGGTAAGGAAAGCGGAAGTAACATATACCTCAGCCTCAACCGCAGTGAACCAGAAAGAATCACTGAATGTCAGGGTAAGTGCACCGACAAGGCCGCTTCCGAAAATGGCCATTGCCTGGGCTTTGGTAATTTCGTTTCCGGAAACTACGAGTTTCCTTGCTAATATATTGATGGTCCAGAAAAGGAACATCACCGTAAAGCCTCCTGCAACGGCCGACATGGCATTTATCCAGAATGCCACACGGCTCACCTCACCCAGTGCGAACAGCGAAAACACCCTGGCCATCATCTGGTAAAGAGGTGCACCCGGGGGGTGTCCGATCTGCAGCTTGTAAGATACTGCTATCCTCTCACCTGCATCCCAGAAACTCACTGTCGGCTCCAGGGTTATCAGGTAAATTATAGCGGCCAGGGTGAAAAGACCCCAGCCAATGTAAAGGTTCAGCTTGCGATATAAGATATCATCCATCGGATTTTTAATCTTTGATTGGTTGTTGATATACCGGTTTTTATAATTTGCAGCATGCGAAAATAAGAAAAAAACAGGCATAACACCCCCATTTTAACATCTGTTCAGACAAATCATAACCGCATATTGCCACAATAAATATTTTTAGTATTTTTGCCACCCCAACCCGGATTGACCGATGGTGTAACGGTAGCACTACAGTTTTTGGAGCTGTCTGTCCAGGTTCGAATCCTGGTCGGTCAACCAACACAAACCTGAAGCCCCTGTATTACAACGTAATGCAGGGGTTGTTTTTTGATGGGGTACGAATAAAGCAATCACTCCCAACATTATATAAACTTGTCGGATAATTTTACATGCTTGATGTGAATTCTTATTGAATAGTATTATCACCCCCAATGAGGAATCTTTCTATTAAGCCCCGCCAAGCATTTAACTAGCCTGAATTATTCACAAATTTTCTCGTAAACCACATAAAACACTCATTATAAGTGCTATATATGTTGTGCTTGAGAAAATTGAATTGTTACAATCTTTTCGGCTCTGAAAAA
>PWNY01000335.1 GCA_003557805.1 Bacteroidales bacterium
GTGGCAGGCGATATACCCGATCGCAGATGTTTTCAAAACTCAGAAAAACCAATTTTGAAAGCATGTTCAACGGCATAGCCATGAATGTTTCTTACAAGCAGATGATAGAAGAAGTTCCCACTGCCTACAAAAACATTGAAGACGTGATTGCTTCAGTGGAAGAGTTTAACCTAGCCGAAACAATAGCTATCTTCAGGCCGTTGGGGTTGATTGTGGAGCGCTGATTCAACAAGTGGTTTGGCCAAATAACCTATCATAACCCTTTTGAGTTTTATAGGCATATAAACCTTAAAAACTCAACGCTATGTTTACAAACAATTTTTCTTCAGGATTTAACAGCGGATTAGGTAATAATGGATTTATCAGCACCCCATTAGGATCACCACTTGCCAGGATCGATACTGGTGGCAGCATTACCAGACTTGATGGCTCATTCACAGGTTTAAACCTCAATAACGGCATCCTTACCAATGTTTGGAGCAGTCCTATTGGCCACACCGATTCTTTCGGCCGCCTGCGCGATAACCTGGGCCGTGATATGGGATTTGGGATCAGGTAAAAGCCCACACTGGTTTCTTAACGAACCTACCTGGCATAACGGATTGGATAATCGGTTATGCCGGGTGGGTTTGGTTAATGCATAAAATGACAATGATAAATGTATTTTTTTTATCTGCCCATTCAGGGCGCACGGTTTTTGTGCCATTCATTCACCCAAGGCTTTGCCATTGGGCTGAATTGAGTTGGGCTTTCAGCCCGGAACCAAAAATGCCCTGCAAAGGCAAATCACTTCAGCCCGTCGGCAACGGGCCGGCTAAACTGAAATACAAATTACAAAAATCATTTGTGATTGAATTCTTTAAAAAACAAATACCAATATGCACTACAAACTCTACTACCGCGAACAAGACTTAGGCGATGCATGGAAGAATGAATTTGCCGAAGTACAGAATTTGGAGATCATAGAAGGCGATATTTGCCAGACAGATTGCAATGCCATTGTAAGCCCGGCTAACTCATTCGGGTATATGGACGGGGGCTTGGATTATGCCCTTTCAGAGCATTTCGGGTGGGACCTGCAGGAGAAGCTTCAGCGCGAAATACAGCAACTTCCCAAAGGCGAACTGCTTATAGGCAAAGCCCTGGTAATTGCCACCGGCGATAAACAGGTGCACTGGCTGGTATCGGCACCCACCATGCGCGTGCCCATGAGTTTTAATATACCAACATCAATAAATGCTTACCTGGCAATGAAAGCCATTCTGTTGCCATTCCGGGCCTTTGCACAGGCGTAGGCAGAATGCCTGCAACCACAGCCGCAAGGCAAATGTTCAAAGCTTTTGTTGAGGTTGAATTGGGCAATAAATCCAAATTTGAGGACTTTGGCGATGCGCAAAAGTACCACAGGCGATTGAATGAGGATGGGATGATATGGGATTAGCTTATGCAAAATATTTAAACAACAAGAAAACTAATAACTATGATGTTAGAACTCGCCATAGGCGATGCATACGGTGCAGCCTTGCAGGAATAGAATGAACTGATCTTCTAAATCTAAAACAAAATTCATGAGCACCATTTGCGTAATTGGTGATATGCACGGACACATACAACTGGCTCTATGTATGGCGGCTCGTTGGCAACAGGGAAGACGGCTTTTGCATCATTCAGTTTGGCGAGCAAATAACCATAAGGCGCGAGCATCCCGACTTCTGGCGCGAATATCGCCGCCGCAAATGGAAAGAAATAGAAGGATTTGGGTTGGTGTGCCCTGACTCATTGGATAGAAAATAATTCCTTTGTAAGAATTAACCCTCAATAACCACAATTATGCCCAGGTTTAAAAAACTGAAAAACAAGATTCAAATGAAAAAGAAAAAGTTAATAGATCAGGTAAAAGCCGCCCGCAGGGGTTCCAGGGAGGCAGAACTGCAGGATGCTCGTGGTTTTGTGGCCAGGAGAAAAGTGCATAAATCCATAAAGGCATACAACCGCAAGAATTTCAGGGTGAGAATTTCTGATCGATAGCAGCAGAGTTAATAACCCACCATAACCCTTGTCTTTGCCTGTAGCAAACAGTATAAGACCCTTACCAATGAATAACAAGAACTTCGAGGATATCAGCAGCCCCAATGTTGTAAAAAAAAACAACCGCAACAAAAAGCTGAAAATGGCTTTCGGGAAAGGGGAAATGAACATAGCAGCTTTGCCTGCAGCTACATTCTCAAACGTAAAGATCGCCGGTGTTTTTCATATCAAAGAAAAGGGCGGTTGCTCCATTTGTTTTCCACATGGCCCTGAAACCACCAATGCCACCATAAAAACGAACAGGCGCAGCTGGAAAAACCGCCGCAGAAGGCAGTATAAAAGTTTTTAAAATCAAATAAGGTTTATAATGAAATCAATTATTTTCTAAAAATCACACATGACATCTCACGTTAGAACAGAAAAGAAACAGATCAAGATCAACAAAAGTAAAGTAACCGAACTACAGACCAAAGCCGGCAAGGTACAGGTATGGGCTGAAAAGGAGCTTATTGATGATGACGAGACAAAGGTTTTGGTTAAGCTTACCAAGCTGAAGCACATTTTCCGAAACATTGTTGTTTTGCCCGACTTTCACATTAGCGGTTTGCTGATGAATGGGTCGGTATTTGCCACCAAGGATTTTGTTTATGTAAATGCCATAGGCGGAGATATTGGTTGCGGCATGGCAAGTGTGCCTCTTCCCATACATTCACGCGATATTGAAGGCAAAGAACAGGAATTGTATAAGTTGTTGCACGAAGCCATTCCCACAGGCCGCCAAACAAAGGTTGAAATACCCGGGCATATCGATGAGCATCCTGTCTTTCGTTCCGGATCGCAACTGCTAACCACTAAGGTTATTAAAAAGCTGAAGCAGCAAATGGGAACCATTGGTGATGGGAATCATTTCCTGGAGATACAGGAGAACGATCAGGGTGGTTTGCAATTACTGGTTCACACCGGATCGCGCTACCTGGGGCAGTTAATTAAAGATTATTACATAAAGCACATTGCTGATATGCAAAACAATGCATTGCATGCCTTAGAGGCTGATTCTGAGCTTGGAACACAATTCCTTGCCGATCATGATCTTGCAGTGCTTTACGCTAAGGAAAACAGGAAAGAGATTTTGCGTTTGGCGCTACAGGTATTACAGAGATTCCTGCAGGTTGACATGGATATTGATGGCCTTCTGGATTCTGCAACTGACATTCCCCATAATTTCATTTCAAAAGAAGAGCATGGCGGGGAGACAGTTTTTGTGCACCGCAAGTGGGCGCAAAAGGTTGAAAAAGGAGCTGCCGGCATCATTCCCGGCGATATGGGAAGCGCCACATTTATGGTTGAAGGCAAAGGCTATCCCCTCACTTTTCATTCATGCTCTCATGGTGCAGGCAGGAAAATGGCAAGAGGGAAGGCACTCGATACGATAGACTATGAAGAGTTTAAAGAGAGCGTAAAAGACATTGCCTGCCGAACTGACAGGAATGTGCTCGATGAAGCACCACAGGCATACAAGGATATTGAGCTGGTAATGAAATTCCAGAAAGAAATCGTGAAAATAACGGATGTTTTTATGCCGGTAATTAATGTAAAGGGATAGAAGTTGGGTTTTAAATCAATAAAAAATAAATGAACCGAGCCATGACAATACTAATTGACACACACGCACATGATTATAATTCGCAGCATGGCAAAACATGCAGTAAGAGTATTGTTGGTGAGCTCCCCCGCATTCGCGGGACACGCATCTGACCGAATTAATCAAATTATAAACGGATGAAAGACAAACCCCAAAAGAAAAAAATTGTCAGCATCAATGCCCGCTCCAGGGCTGTAGCCCGAAATTTTAATGGAAGAATCTGTAAAATTGGCAGCCGGGTGTATATTGTGGATGGCAATCCTGATCCAAATAAACTGTTTGATTATTTAATGGGGTTAAAAGAGCCACATGATAACATCAATGAGTATTTCCAGCATCAATTGGGGTTTTCCGGTTCTGATATCAGAGAGGTGCTGCCCGAAGAACTAAACAACTGGAACCAGGCACTTGTCAGATGGCAAACCGTTACTTACCAGATGAGTGGCAGGAAAAGGCAAAAACGTGAGGAAAAAGTCAAAGTGGAAAAATGGCTCCGGGAGCTGGAACAACTGGAGAAACGACGTGAATTGCTTCAAGATTTGACTGACAGTAAAAACAAAAATCAGGGAAATGAATGGATCCCTGCTCATAGAAAAGAAAAAACCAATGCAGAAGCACTTTTCAATAAAATTGCTCCGGAGAAGATATTACCTTCCCAGTTTAACTTCCTGGCAAATCTTTGTGATTGGATAGGAGATAAAAATAGTGCAGGAAGGTTGCTGAATACAATGGCGCCTTATTGTTATGCCAAGAGCATAGATAAACAGTCAGAAAAATTCATCATCAGGCTTTTCCAGATTTTTCAAAGAGACCTCAAAGATGGAGAAAAATTTTTAAGAAGTCTTGAAAATCTGGAAAACACATATATCGATAAACTAAAAATAAGACCTGATGAACTATTTGGTTTTCCTGAAAAATATCAAGAATACCACAGACTTTTAGACCAATTACATTTACAAAGAAAAGAACGGGAGTCATACTGTTTTAACGAAATTATTGAATTATTCAGCCAAACACCGCCGGAAACTATTGAGAAGTTTGGCATAAAAAAACCTTGCAGATTAAAACATGTTAGCAATTATATATATATACATTATCCGGAAATTGAAAAACTCTACAACAAAATTAATTATAA
>PWNY01000088.1 GCA_003557805.1 Bacteroidales bacterium
CAGGAGTCGCATGCTGTCTGATGCAGGGGCATTTCCATTGAAGGTGTAACATAGGTATCTAACCCCCTGTTTACCAAACCCAGTGCGCTGGCCCCGTTCATTTCCGTGCAAATCCTTATACAACGTGAACAGAGGATGCATTTGTTGTTATCGATCTCAACCAGGGGGTGCGAGAAGTCAACGGTATATTTTTTATACTCACCTCCAAGTTTAAGTTGGCTGACATTGTAATCTCCTGAATATTTTTTCAGGCTGCAGGTATAAAGCTCGGAACATCCGCATTCAATGCAGCGCTGGCTTTCGCGTGAAGCAGTTTCATGATCAAAGCCCAATTCAACCTCATCGAAGTTAAAGCGTTTTTCTGGTTCCAGGGTCGGCATTTGCGCGGCATCCTGCTGTCTGTAAAATGGCCTGTATTCTGATTCATCCTGCTTCTCAAAGTTTACCTTGCGGCTTAAAAACTCTTCCTTCTCCTTTTCAGGGGTTTTGCCGTTAAGCCACTGGCTGCAGCTTCTGGCAGCTTTTCTGCCCTGTGCAATTGCTTCTATCAGTGTTGCTGGTCCGGTGACCCCGTCGCCACAGGCAAATATACCCTCAACTGATGTCTGAAGGGTACCGGGATCTGCATCGATATCACCCCACCTGTTGAGCTTAAGGTTATGCCCTGAGTGCTTATTGATATCTTCAATGAAATTCACTTCCGTTTTCTGTCCTATGGCTGCGAGTATGTAGTCCAGCTCAATGTCGAACTCGGAACCTTCGATCTTAACAGGTCTCCTCCTGCCCGAGGAGTCAGGCTCCCCGAGTTCCATTTTGACGCAGGTAAGGGTTTTAAGCATCCCATTTTCATCCTTGTTAACCTTTGCCGGGGCAGTGAGGAACATGTATTCAATGCCTTCTATTTTGGACTCATGGATCTCAATTGGGTTTGCAGGCATTTCCTTTTCGGTGCGCCGGTATAGAACAATGACCTTTTTTGCCCCGCATCGCATGGCTGTCCTGCAGCAGTCCATCGCCGTGTTACCTCCACCTATGACTGCAACTTTTTTGCCGGTGAAATCGTATTTCTGGCCTGTCATCTCCATGTTGCGCAAAAAGTCAATACCAGAATAAATATTGCCGGCATCATCATTCTTGCAGCCTATTCCGGTACCTTTTTGTGATCCTATTGCAAGTACTGTGGCATCAAATGAATCCTTCAGTCCGCCAAAACTCAGGTTCTCGCCAAGCTTCATATTGTAGTTGATCTTTACACCGAGCCCTGTTATGCCTTCTATTTCCTTTTCGATCACGTCATTTGGGAGCCTGTATGGCGGAATTCCGTACCTGAGCATACCACCGGCATGGGGGTTTGACTCGAAGATGTCTACATTGTGGCCCTCTTTGGCAAGGAAATATGCAGCGGTCAACCCTCCCGGTCCGGCACCGATCACTGCCACCCTTTTTCCGCTGGGCGGCTTTACCTCAGGCATATAGGGTTCTTTGGAGTACAGGTCAATATCAGAGGCGTAGCGTTTAAGGTAATCTATCCCGACAGGTTTGTCTTCTACCAGCCTCCTTCTGCATACAAGTTCGCACGGCCTTACACACACCCGTCCGCAGATAGCAGGAAGCGGGTTGGTTTCCTTGATGATCTCCACAGCGTCACGGTACCTCCCCTTGTCTATCATTGAGATATAGCCCTGCACATCAACACCTGCGGGACACTCCTCCTGGCAGGGCCCCCGGCAGTCGGCATAATGATTACTTATTAGAAGCTCAAGTGCGAACCTGCGTGATTTTTTGATCCTTTCATTATCAGTACTTATTCGCATCCCCTCACTTATCTTTGTGGAGCATGCAGGCTGCAGCCCGCGCATATCCTCTACCTCAACCACGCACAGGTAACATGACGAAAAAGGCCTCAGCCTGTCATCATGGCAGAGAGTGGGTATCTCAATTCCCAGCCTGGAGGCGAGTTCCAGGATGCTTTCGCCCTTTTTTCCTTTTACTATCCTGTTGTTGATAATTATATTGAGTTCGCTCATCTCAGATTCAGTTTTCTTTGTTTTATGGCGTGTCATCTATGAGAGGGCAATTGCCTCAAACCTGCATTTTGTGTAACACAGTCCGCATTTAATACACAACTCCTGGTCGATTACATGCAGCTGTTTCTTTTCACCTTCAATCGCATCTGCAGGACATGCCCTGGCGCACACCATGCAGCCGGTGCATTTATCCTCTTTTATTGTATAGGTCAGCAGTTTCTTACAGCTTTTTGCCGGGCACTTTTTATCCCTTATATGAGCCTGGTATTCATCCCGAAAGTATTTTATCGTGGTAAGCACAGGATTTGGGGCAGTTTGTCCGAGCCCGCAGAGAGAGCTGTCCTTTATGCTGTCTGCCAGGTCTTCAAGTATCTCAAGGTCTCCCTCCTTTCCTTCTCCTTCACATATCCGTGTAAGTATCTCCAGCATCCTTTTCGTTCCCAGCCTGCAGAAGGTGCATTTCCCGCAACTCTCCTTCTGGGTGAAGTCGAGGAAGAATCTGGCAATGTCAACCACGCAGGTGCTTTCGTCCATGACCACCATACCGCCTGAACCCATTATTGCGCCTGTTGCGTTTACCGACTCATAGTCTATTTTGGTGTGGCCAAGGTATTCAGGGATACAGCCCCCGCTCGGTCCGCCCAGCTGAACTGCCTTGAACTTTTTACCCCCTGTGATACCGCCGCCGAGCTTGAATATAATATCGTTGATACTTATGCCCATCGGGACCTCAACCAGGCCCCCGTGGTTTATCTTGCCCGTAAGGGCGAATACCTTTGTTCCCTTGCTTTTTTCTGTGCCGTAGCTTGCATAAGCCTGGGGTCCGTTATTGATTATCCAGGGGATGTTTACAAAGGTCTCAACATTGTTTATATTGGTAGGATGTTTCCATAATCCTGATTCAGCAGGGAAGGGGGGCCTTCTTTCCGGCATACCCCTTTTGCCCTCAATGGAGGCGATAAGTGCTGTTTCCTCACCGCAAACAAAGGCACCTGCACCCTCTTTTATCATTATGTCAAAGTCAAAACCCTTTATTCCGAAGATGTCACTGCCAAGGTAACCTCTCTCCCTGGCCTGGCTTATTGCTATATTCAGCCGCTTGATGGCCAGGGGGTATTCTGCCCTGCAGTATATATACCCTGAATCCGCACCCGTAGCATAACCGCAGATGATCATTCCCTCCAGGACAGAGTGGGGGTCACCCTCCAGTATTGAACGGTCCATAAAGGCACCCGGGTCGCCCTCATCTGCATTGCAGATTACATATTTCTTTTTTGATTTATTGTTGCGTGCAAACCTCCATTTAAGGCCGGTAGGGAAACCACCGCCGCCGCGTCCCCTCAGCCCCGAGTCTGTAACGTCCTGTATAAGTTTTTCAGGGCTGATCTTTTCTGCTGCTATCTTACGTATGGCAGTGTAGCCATCTCTTGCCTCGTATTCATTTATAGATTCGGGGTCAATATGGCCGCAATTGCGCAGTCCGATCCTGACCTGGGATTCTATGAAGTATTTGTCTTCTGTCGCGAACTTATCTGAACTGACAATATATTCCGGTACTGGAGAGAGGTTCTTTATGTGCTTCTCAATGATCTCATCCACCTTTTTGGTATCAACATCCCCATAGAGGTAGGACCCACTCTCATCTATTATTTCTACGAGTGGTTCGCGGTAACACATCCCGATGCAGCTGGTTTTCCTTAATTCGAAGTCCAGCCTGTCGCTCTCCTTTATTCTGCCAAACTCCCTGAAGGTTTTCATTGCCCCGGCTGCTATGCCGCAACTGCCAAGACCAACAATAACTTTTATGTTTTCCATCTTTGCCGGATTTTAATTGTTCCTGCTCTTTTCTTCACGCCTTATCTCCCTGATTATCTTTACTGCTTCACCGGGTGTGAGCTTGCCGTGTGTTTCATCGTTGATCATCATTACGGGCGCCAGTGAACAGCAGCCAAGACATGCAACCGTTTCAACCGTAAAAATACCGTCTTCAGTGGTCTCACCGTCGGCTATGTTCAGGGTGTCAAGTATCCGCTCTGTTACATCGCTTACATTCTGTACATGGCACGCCGTGCCATGGCACATTTTAACAATGTACTTGCCGACCGGCATCAGCCTGAACTGCGCGTAAAATGTTGCAACCCCGTAGAGTTCGCTCAGTTCGAGACCTGTTGCCTCGTGTATCTTGAGCAGGGCCTCCCTTGGCAGGTATCCGTATATGTCCTGTGCTCCCTGCAAAAGTGGTATCAGGCTGCCCTTTGCACCCTTGTGCTTTTCAAGCAGGGACTCCATCAAGGATGTGTCAATTTGCTCCTGCTTATCCTGGACTTGCTTTTCAGGCATTATCCTTTGTATCCGCATATTTTCTGAATTTAATTCCGGAAAATTACATAAAAATATAAAAGGGGCATAAACAGTACGCTTATAAATATTTTGTCCGGATAAACAAAAAGCCCCGGTATTACAGGGTAAAATCCTGCGTACCGGAGCCTTTATTACACTGTAAGGGATTTATCAGATAACTCCCTGGTCAATCATTGCATCGGCAACTTTTATAAAGCCTGCAATATTTGCACCCTTTACATAATTGATGTATCCATCCTCTTCCTCACCATATTTCCTGCAGGCCTCATGGATGTTTTTCATGATCATGTGAAGCTTCTCCTCAACCTCTTCTGCCGTCCAGTTGAGTTTCATGGCGTTCTGGGTCTGCTCAAGGCCTGATGTTGAAACACCGCCGGCATTTGCAGCCTTTC
>PWNY01000318.1 GCA_003557805.1 Bacteroidales bacterium
ACTTTTAATTGGGATTATTGCAGACCTTTCAGTCTTTTTCAAAAATCTTATGGTCAATAGAATTTTTATCTGAGCCGTTAATGGCCACAAATATGGATGTAAGCAGCATGGAAATATCCAATCGGGCCGAATGTGCAAACCCCCAGAATCCATCGCCCAGTTGTGGAAATTTGGTTGTAATAATAGCCACGAGCATGGTTATTATAAGTGGAATGGCTGCAAGCCGCGATGCAAATCCAAAGAGAATAAACAAGCCTCCAATGGTTTCAAAAAAACCTACAAAATACGCCGTAAACTCAGGGAACGGAAATCCCATTTCGGTAAATCGTCCAGGGCCCATATTTTCCGGAAAAATAAATTTTTGTAATCCTGCCACCAGGAAAACATAGCCAAGAATAAGTCTGATAAAGATATATCCTTTAATGTCGTTGGTTTTGAAAAGATTTTTCATCGGTTCAGATTTTGATTAAAAAAAAGGTTTTCAAAATTACATAACAATGAAAACAGAAACATGTTTAACATCTATAGCTCACATAGCGGTTGCAAACAAATTCAGATAACTGATAACCCGCAGGTTTTATAATTATCTTGCTGAATTAAAAAAAAGATGTATTGATTAATTCATTTTTTCCAAGAAAAAACATCAGGGGTAAATGCACCCTTTCCTGCCAGGCTTTTTCGCTGTGGTCGGCACCCTCAAACTTAAGTGTTAACCAGTCCTTGCCATTTGTAAAGCCTTTATCTTCCATCATTCTGTCAACTTTTTGCTGAAAGGGTTCATACTGGGCATCCAGGGTTTCGGTGCCAAAATCGAAATAGATCTTATGATTTCCAGGTTCGGGCAGATTATCCTTCACATAATTCAGAAAAACCCCGTCGAGAGCGGGCCAGTGAGTTGAAATACAACCGGCACTGCCAAAAACTTCCGGATATTCAGTAAGTGCATAGAGTGAAATCAATCCACCCATGCTTGATCCCATTATAAATGTGTTTTCACGATGGGGTGAAGTACTGTATGCACTGTCAATGAAAGGCTTGAGCTCAGTAACAATAAACCTGAGATAATCATCTGAAATTACGTCATCATCCCAGCCTGCTTTTTTTGCCCTGTAATAAACAGAATCTGCAAGCTTGGCAGGCATATATTCCTGCATTCTTTGGGGAGTATTCCAGATTGCTACTATGATGGCGGGCCTTATTTTTTCTTCTTCAATCAACTCCTTTATCGCCTTATCCACTTCCCAGGCAACACCTGCATAGGAAGTTTCGGGGTTGAAAATATTCTGACCGTCGTGCATGTAAATAACATCATAGGCTTTTTCTTCAGTATAACCCGGAGGAAGCATCACTTCCACATTCCTGGCAACTACAAATGCCGATGCAAAATCAGGATAATGGTCAAATTGAATGGGAGTTTCATTTTGCTTGCTCATACAGGAAGTTAGTTGCACAAAAGCAGTAAATAAAATGAGAAAAAGCCGTATGCTTTTCATAATAAAAGAATTTGGTAAAAATCCGGTTTACTAAGTAAAGTCGCATTATATTTTCAGGGCACCCATTCCGCCATCAACTGCCATGATCTGGCCGGTTATCCATGATGCTTCATCGCTTAACAAAAAAGCAGCCATCGATGCTATATCAGCAGGTTTTCCGACCCGCTTTAAAGGATGCCTTTGAGCTGAAGAGTCGCGTCTTTCCTCCGAACTCAGCAAACGTGATGCAAGAGGAGTATCCGTAAGTGAAGGAGCAATGGCATTAACGCGTATAGCAGGGGCAAGCTCAGCAGCCAGTGAACGGGTCATTCCTTCAACAGCACCTTTGGCCATACTAATAGAAGCATGATAAGGCATGCCCTGACCCACTGCTACCGTGCTGAACAGCACCACTGATGCACTTTCTGATTTTTTCAGCTTTGGTAAAACTGCCTGAATAACCTTAAACGCCCCAAGGGCATTCAGCTCAAATTCGCTCATTACATCCGTTACCTTCAGACCCCTGAAAGGTTTCAAATTAATACTTCCGGGACAGTATACCAGTCCGTCAATCTGTTCAGGAAGGAAACCGGTATCGATTTCATCATTGAGTACGTCAAATTCTTTCCATTTGATATTCTCTGATTCGGTCAATTCACCATGCGAGCGACTCATTGCATAAATGTTGCAGTTTTCTTTCAGTTTTCCGGCAAGTTCAAGGCCGATACCTGAACTTGCACCTATTATCAATATGTTTTTCATAGCAACAATTTACTAATGTTCATAAATTAAGAATGTATTTTTTATAACCAATCTCATAAACCCCGATAAAAGGTTGAAAGTTCAAATTAAATAACCCGGTTTCAAAATATTTGAAATAATTAGTTTCGGTAATACACTTAAAGTAAAGGAAAAGTGTCTTTGTAATTATACATTCGAAATAATTACCTGAAATTAATATTAATTTTTTTTAAAATCATTAATAACCCACCTAAAACCTTGTTGAATTTTTTGTTCGTTAAAAACACTTAAAATTCCCATAAACCATTTCTTGTCAAACCTGAAAATAATATGGTATTTACTTAATGAGAAAATAAAGGGAAACCCGAAAGATTTGAATCGGGTAATACCTACTGACAATTTTAAGTGTTTAACTTAAAAGTATGCATCTTTTACTTAGTTACTTTGGTAGAACTTTTACTAATAGTCTGATATCCAACATAAGACTGCAAGCATTCAAAAGTTAAACCGGAAAAATGGAGTTGTTCTTAAAATGAAATCCACATGAAAAATATTTACCAGGGTTACCGGCTTTATAACAGAAAGCTCGTATTAGTTTTCATAGCTTTTTTACTGGGATCAGCAACATTAAAAGCAGCATGGGTTGAAAATATTCCTACAAAAGTAAAAAATCCCGATGGCAATATCATTGAGTGCTTTGCTACCGGAGATGAATTTTTCAATTATCTTCATGATGAGGACGGATTTACAATCATCGCAGGTGATGATGGCTTCTACTACTATGCCATCAGCAATGGAGATGTACCAATAGCATCGCAATACAGGGTAGGTGAAGTATCGCCGGCAAAAGTTGGTTTACAGCCACGGGTAGGCATAAGTGAAGGAGAATACCAACGAAGGAAAGATGAAATGCTGAGTGTTTTTGTTGATGATCACGGAAGATCACTGCATTCCGGAACACTCAACAATATTGTAATCTACATCCGTTTTGCCGACGATAGCGAGTTTACTACCAACAGATCAGTTTTTGATGGCAGATTAAATAATACAAATCCACCGTCGGTAAAAAGCTATTTTCAGGAAGTTTCTTATGGGATGATTACTGTTGAAAGTCATCACTTCCCCCCTTCTGAAATGAACACCAATCTTTCTTACCAGGATATTTATCCAAGGTCTTACTTCGAACCCTATCATGCAACCAATAACCCCAACGGATACACATCAAGTGAGCGAACATCCAGAGAACATCAACTACTTCACCGGGCTGTAACAGCAGTGGCAGATCAAATACCTGAAGACCTGGAAATTGATTCAGATAACAACAACAGAGTTGACAATGTCAGTTTTATCATAAAAGGTGGAACAAGTGGCTGGGGATCCATTTTATGGGCTCACAGATGGGCTTTGTATACAACACAAACCTTCATTAATGGTAAGCGGGTCTGGGATTATACCTTTCAGCCCGAAACCCAGGCCACAGTTACCATTCTTAACCACGAACTTTTTCACACTTTCGGTGCTCCAGACCTATACAGATACTATAACAATACTATTACCCCTGTGGGACCATGGGACCTAATGCATTCCGGATCGGGACATATGGGTGCTTTTATGAAATGGAAATATACCAATAACACATGGATTGAAGATATACCTGTGATAAGCGAGCCGGGTACCTACACATTGAATCCATTAACATTACCTGACAATAATGCCTTCAGAGTAAATTCACCGAACAGCAGTACAGAGTATTTCATTCTTGAATACAGAAGAAAACAGTCAGGAACTTACGATAATAATTTGCCGGGTTCAGGGCTTTTGGTATACAGAATAAATACATCGGCAGGTAATGGAAATGCAAACGGTCCACCCGACGAAGTTTATATCTACCGCCCTAATGGTACAAATACGGTTAATGGTAGCATTAATTCTGCACATTTTTCGTCACATATAAACAGAACGGAAATAAATGATCAGACTAATCCATCATCATTTTTAAGTAATAATTCGGCAGGGGGACTTGATATTTCCAATATTTCTGAAGCTGGCAATACCATTTCCTTTGATTTGTTCGGCGGTTCAACGTCTAATTACAATATAAGCCTTAATGCAAATCCGGGTCAGGGTGGCACAGTTTCAGGCGGTGGAACATTTCCGCAGGGACAATCTATAACGGTTACAGCTACAGCCGCTGATAATTTTACTTTTTCAAACTGGACCGAAAATGGTTCAGTGGTTTCATCCAATGCAAGCTACAGTTTTACAGTAACTGCAAACCGTTCGCTTACGGCAAATTTCAGTCAGAATGCTTATGCCGTTACCACGGCCTCCAGTCCGCAAAACGGCGGTACAACAACAGGTGCTGGAAATTATGATCACGGACAAACGACAACGGTTTCTGCTTCACCTGCAACTGGATACACCTTCACTAACTGGACAGAAAATGGTTCAGTGGTTTCATCCAATGCAAGCTACAGTTTTACAGTAACTGCAAACCGCTCGCTTACAGCTAATTTCAGTCAGGATGCTTATGCCGTTACCACGACTTCCAGTCCGCAA
>PWNY01000328.1 GCA_003557805.1 Bacteroidales bacterium
CAACTCACAGGCATGGAATTTGACCTTGACCTCAAGATGAAATCATCCGTCAGGTCTGTGTCAAGTAACCCTTCAAGGCTTGCATACTCCGGGATGAACAGGATATTTGACATAAGCAGGGACCTGGCAGCGGACAAAGCCGCAAAAGATTACATGGAGGGGGGAATATTCACCTATAATTTTACTACCGGGCAGTTCGATACGGAACCTGCCGGTCATATCGAGTTCATTTTCCCGGCAGATGAACAGGCCTTTAACGAACAGGACAACAATGCCAGGCTTGTTATCGACAACCTGCAGATGACCACCGTTATTGTCGACGGTTATCCCGAAGAGGTGCCATCATCGGCTGACGTAAAGATGTTTATCGACAACCAGCAGGTCATGACCATGGTGTTCAGCCTCACTGTTAGCCCTGATGGAGTACCTACCGGTGCAAGTATGACAATGGAAATGGAACCCTACAATATGACCATGTCTTACTCGGGCAGCGGCAACAATTATTCGATCACCATGAGGATGAGAGAAGGAAATACCACGCTGGTTGACATAGATCTGAACATCAGGTTCGATTCAGACATGGAAGAACCCGAGTACATCTCAGGCAAGGTCCTTTTGTCACCCCTGGAGTTTTCCGGCAACATAAACATCGAACAGATGGAGGGTTGCTACTTTGCCCAGGAAGAAGTTGCCTGCATGAACTCTGCAATTAACGTTGAGCTTAAGCATACCGGCAAAGGCAAGAAAATAGGGGATATCGAGTTCCGGCCGTACTATGATCCCTACTGGGATGAAGAAGTTCCTGAACTTGCTGTTGTTTATGAAGACGGCAGTTTTGACTTTTTACACGAACTGTTTGATATAGACGATGACATCCTGTTCTAGCCCGGCAAAAGGGCCAGGATTATCAATGGATACGCGCCCGGTTCCAGCAGGTTCCGGGCGCCTTTTTTGTGCGGCAGTATAATACATCAAAATGACAATTCACTCGGTGAAATCTCTAATTGATTGATGCAAAAATGATTAATTTGTTTCCAATTAATAATAAAAAACTTATCTTTGCACACTCAATTCTGAACGAAAAACCATATAAACACCTTATAACCAAAAAGTAAAGAATTATGACCAAAGCTGAAATTGTAACCGAGATTGCCAACAAAACAGGCATTGAAAAAGTGACAGTACAGGCAACAGTTGAAGCCTTCATGGGTACTGTAAAGAATGCTCTTGTTAAGGGAGAAAATGTTTATCTGAGGGGTTTTGGCAGCTTCATCATCAAGGAAAGGGCTGAGAAGACCGGCAGGAATATTTCCAAGAACACCACCATTATTATCCCTGCACACTGCATACCCGCCTTTAAACCTGCAAAGGAATTTGTAAGCGAAGTAAAGGCTTCTGTAAAACCCTAATAAACAGGCGGTCCTTAACGGGCAAAACAATCCTGCCGGCCCTTCACGGGCTTGGCGGGTAACGCCGGAGAAAAACAATTAATTAATCAGGAGAACAAATATGCCAAGCGGAAAAAAGAGAAAAAGACATAAGATGGCGACCCACAAGCGCAAAAAGCGCCTGAGGAAGAACAGGCATAAGAAGAAATAATGCATTGTGGGCACATCCGACCCGCATTCTTTTCTGCGAAAATTACATAATGCCTGTAAGGTGTTATGTAATTTTATTTTGAATTGCCATTAACTCCAGGCTTTCGTATCCTCACTCCCGCCCTTTAGCTGGCGGGTATTTAACCTTTAAAGTATCTCAATTGTGAACAAGGAATTAATTATTGATTCAGGCACAACGGAGGTCGTTATGGCATTGCTTGAGGATAAGCGCCTCGTGGAGCTTCATCGAGAGCGAAAGAATAACAACTACTCCGTTGGCGACATTTACCTGGGCAAGGTCAGAAAGATCATCTCGGGTTTAAATGCCGCATTTGTGGACGTGGGATACGAAAAGGATGCCTTTTTACACTACCTGGACCTTGGGGTCCAGGTGAACAGCCTGAACAAATACACTAAGCTGGCAATGGCGGGCAAAACCAAGGGTCTGCCCATGGAGAAATTCCATCTCGAAAAGGAGATTGACAAGACCGGAAAGATCACCGAGGTGCTCAGCAACAGCCAGCCGGTATTGGTTCAGATTGCAAAAGAACCCATTTCAACAAAGGGACCACGTATCACCAGCGAGATATCGCTTGCAGGCAGGTACCTGGTCCTTGTGCCCTTCTCCGACAGAATATCCGTGTCGCAGAAGATCCAGAACGCAGAGGAAAAAAACCGCCTCAAGCGCCTTGTACAGAGCATTAAACCAAAAAACTTCGGCGTAATAATACGTACTGTTGCCGAAGGCAAAATGGTTGCTGACCTTGACGCAGACCTTAACAACCTTATTTCCAGGTGGTACAGCATAGCCGAAAAGCTGGCGCATGCAAAACCTCCGAGGATAATAATGGGTGAGATAAACAGGTCGTCTGCAATGCTGCGTGATATGCTGAATGAATCCTTCAACAATATTCACGTAAACGATCCCCAGGTGTTTGAAGAACTCCGGGAGTACATAAAGACAATAGCCCCGGATAAGATCGACATCCTTAAACTCCACAGGGGAAAGGCCCCTATATTTGAACACTTCGGTATTGAAAAACAGATAAAGGGATCCTTTGGCAAGGTAGTTTCCATAAAGAGCGGGGCTTATCTTGTCATTGAGCATACAGAGGCATTGCATGTAATCGATGTGAACAGCGGTCAGCGAATGAGCAGTGACAACAGCCAGGAAGACAACGCACTTGATGTGAACATGGAGGCTGCTGCCGAAATTGCAAGGCAATTGCGGCTTAGGGACATGGGAGGTATTATTGTTGTTGACTTCATCGATATGGTACAGGCTTCCAACCGAAGGAAGCTTTACGAGAAGATGAAGGAAGAGATGAAAAAGGACAGGGCAAAGCATAATGTTTTGCCACCGAGCAAGTTCGGACTGGTCCAGATCACCCGTCAGAGAGTAAGGACAGAGACCAGCGTCGAAACTCTCGAAAAATGTCCTGCCTGCGGAGGTTCCGGAAAAATAAGACCGAGCATAATCCTGTCCGATGAGATAGAGAGTAACCTGAGGTACCTGATAAGAGAGCAGATGGAGCCCTCCCTGACTCTGAGGGTCCATCCCTATGTTCATGCTTACCTCACAAAGGGTATGTTCTCAAAACAGATGAAATGGTTCTTTAAGTACAGAAAGTGGATAAGGGTATTTCCTTCAACTTCGTATCACTATCTGGAATACCGGTTTTTCAACAAACTGGATGATGAGATCAAACTATAATAGTTTGACAACAGGCAGGGGGCATAATCCATGGGAATGTGCCCCCTGTTTTGTTTTATTCATTCATGTATCTTTGCAAAAAGCATTTTAATGCATGATAAAGATCATAATAAAAGGATAGGCGAACGTATAAGGAGTTATTGCGCATGGAGGGAAAGGTGCACAAAGGAGGTGGAGCATAAATTAAGGGAACTGGGCACCCCTGCTCATATGACAGACGGCCTCATAAGGGAGCTCAGGGAAGAAGGCTTTCTTGACGATCGCCGTTTTGCAGGGATTTTTGCTTCGGGTAAGTTCTCCGGCAATAAGTGGGGAAAGGTCAGGATTAGGGCCGAGCTGGCAAGGCGCAATATAGACGAGGAAACGATCAAACACGCACTCGGGGAGATTGACAATGAAGATTACACAAGGGTGCTGAAAAAACTCATAGAGAACAAGCAAAAAGAATTAAAGCATAAAAAGGGAGGCAGGATTAAGGAAAAAATCGCAGCCTACTGTATACAGAAAGGGTATGAGGCAGCACTGGTGTGGGAAATCCTGTCAGAGACTGAACAATAACCATAATATATAATTAATACTGTAATGACAAGCAAGGAGCATATAAAAGATCTTGATAAAAGGCTTGAGGCCTTGAGGAGGTTTCTTTGACATCGACAATAAGAAAAAAACCGTAAGGGAACTCGAAAAAGAGACAGAGGCACAGGGGTTCTGGGACGACCCCCGTGAGGCCCAGAAAAAACTCAGGCACATCAGCAGTATTAAAAAATGGATTGAGTCATACGATAAAGCCATCAGGCAAACTGATGACCTGAAGGTTTTATTTGAGTTCATCCAGGAGGGCGAAGGTTCAGAGAAAGAGCTTGACGAAAGTTACAACAAGGCTATAAGGACAATCGAGGAGCTTGAGCTCAAAAAGATGCTCAACAAGGAGGAGGACTACCTAAATGCCATTGTTACCATCAACGCCGGGGCAGGAGGCACAGAAAGCCAGGACTGGGCTGAAATGCTGATGCGCATGTATATGCGCTGGGGTGAGAGGAACAACTACAAGACCAATGTCCTGGACATACAGGAGGGTGATTCGGCAGGTATCAAGAGTGCCTCCATTGAGTTTGAGGGAGAGAATGCATATGGCTATATAAAGGGTGAAAACGGTGTACACAGGCTGGTACGACTCTCCCCTTTCGATGCAAATCACAAGCGTCACACATCTTTTGCCTCCGTGTATGCATATCCTGTTGTTGACGAAAACATTGACATCGAGATCAACCCAGCCGATCTTAGCTGGGACACTTTCCGTTCAAGCGGACCGGGCGGGCAGAACGTAAACAAGGTTGAAAGTGCTGTCAGGGTCAGGCATGCCCCCTCAGGAATCATAGTAGAGTGCCAGGAGACACGCTCACAAAGCCAGAACAGGGAAAAGGCACTTACCATGCTAAAGTCGCAGTTATAC
>PWNY01000255.1 GCA_003557805.1 Bacteroidales bacterium
CATTCCTACCAGGCCTCCCCAGGTCCTGGTGCCGATAATCGTTCCAAGTCCTTTCTGCCTGAAAAAATAGGGGAAGGCATCACCTCCCGAGGAACTGAACTGGTTTATCAGCATTGCCTTTGGGCCGTCATGTGCAACTCCCGGTGTCCTCATGGGATATTCCATACCTGCGCGGTACCATTTGGCCATCGTTTCCCTTTCGAGTATCTCTACCATCCTGTCAGGAATGAAGCCCCCTCCGTTGAAGCGCTCATCGATTATCAGGGCATCCTTGTGGTGATAAGCATACATGCCCCTGAACAACTCCCGGTTGCCCTCCAATGAGGTGTTGGGTACGTAAATATAGCCAATCCTGCCGTCCGACATCTCTTCCACCATCTTTCGCCTGGTGTTTACCCAGTCAAGGTGGCGGAGTTCGTTCTCGCCCGGTATAGGCCTGATGGTGTATGTGCGGGCCCCTTCGGGTCCGGGACTGTTGTTCACCGTTATCCTTGTGGCTTTGTCTACCCTGCCTTCAAGATACATGTATGGATTTTCGGAGGTGGTTATATCGTTGCCCTCGATGCTTATCAGGTAATCTCCTTCATTAACCTCTATTCCCTGTTCCTTAAGCGGTGAACGAAGGCTCTCGTTCCAGTTCTCCCCGTCGTAAATCTTTGCAATAACATATCTTCCGTTATCGTGGTCAGCTCTCAGCTCTGCACCAAGCAGCCCGGTCTCTATCCTTTCGACCCTTTCGAAGTCCCCGTAATCAACGTAGGCATGCCCGGTGTTTGTTTCGGATATCATCTCCCCGAACATGTAATCCAGGTCAAAGCGGTGGTTCAAAAAGGGAAGCAGCGCCGAGTACCTGTCGTAAAACTCTTCCCAGTCAACCTCGTGGAGATTCTCCACATAGAAGAAATCCCTGTATATCCTCCATCCGTCCCTGAATATCTGTTCCCATTCCAGTAAGGGGTCAATACGCATATTCATGTCCGATAGGTCCAGAAGGCCATCCGAGGGGTTCCCCCCTGGCGTTAGGCTTGCCACACCAAAATCGCCCCTGAACTGATAGAGGAAGCTGCTGCCGTCAGCAGAAACCACGGCCATTCCTATTCCATCCATTATCGTCTGTTCTTCCTGCTCACTTATTACAAACCTTTTAAAAGAGCTGTTAGAGAGATATACAAGCCCGCCATCCACTGCCTGAAGGCTCCTGTAGCTTCCAGCCTGCACCGGCAGTGAAACCGTCCGGTGATCGGCACCTTCGGGTTCTATAACAACATGTACCTCCCCGTTGTTGTCTTGCGGACCTTCGCTGTCTGCTGCAGGTTCCTCTGTCTCCTCGGGTTCGAACAGCCTCGGGCTGTCATTTGTCAGGTGAACTGCATACACCTTTGTAGCCCTGTTGTACAGGTAGTTGAACTCAAAATCTGAGAATGCAAGGTTGAAATCCCTTTGGGATGTGAAGAATATGTACTCCCCGCATATGCTGAAAACCGGGTTGCTGTCGCTGTAGTCATCTCCTGTTAGCTGAAAAGCCTCACCGTTGCCAATATTGTAAACCCATACGGCGCCCAGGCCGTTTTTGCTGCTCTTTGCATAGGTGATCCACCTGCTGTCGGGAGAGAAGTCGTAATGACGTATCTCTTCTGCAGTAGGGGTGTCGACTACTGTTATATCACCATTTTCAGCATCCAGCAGCTGCAATCTCATGCTGCGGTCAAAGAAAACCAGATAGCGGCTGTCCGGAGACCATAATGGCTGGTATTTCCAGCCCCGGCTGCCGCTTGTTACCTGCCTGGGTTCCGCATTATCCCTGTTTTCTAGAAGGTATACCTCGTATTCACCGCTGCTGTCGTCATAGTATGCAATATACCTCCCGTCGGGAGACCACTGTGGGTATACTGCCCTGACGCCCTGCTGCCCGGTGAGGTTTCTTGTTGTGCCTTCACCTGCAGGTACCGAGAAAATGTCACCCCTGGCATCGAACAGCACCCTTTTCCCGGAGGGTGATATGGCAACACTGTGAATATTGTCCTTCACGTTTTTGCGGTAGGGCATTGTGTTTGCATAGTCATAGCGGATGTTGACAACGACCCTCTCGGGCTCTTCTGTTTCAAGGTCCATACGGTAAATATGCCCACCGCTCTCATATACAAGCTGGCCGCCGGTTCCGCTGGGCCACATCACGTCAAAATCGTCATGGAAGGTAAGCTGCCTTACCTCTTCCGTATTAGTGTCATAAGAGTGTATATTGAGCCATTTGTCGCGGTCGGAGGCAAAATAGATCTTGTCACCGTACCAGACAGGGATATGGTCCGTGCCCTTAAAATCGGTTATCTCGGTTGAATGACCCTCCTCCAGGTCATATATCCACAGGTTGGATGCCCTTCCTCCCTTGTATCTCTTCCACGTTCTGAACTCCCTGTCAACATATGCGAATGCCATTTTGCTGCCATCGGGTGAAAGCACCCCGAACCCCCCGTGGGGGATCGGGAGGGCCTCTTCAAGTCCTCCCCTGATGTCGGCCAGGAAATATTTCCCCATCCTGTCGCCATATGGCGTCCTGTTACTCCTGAATAGCACCTTCCTGCTGTCGGGGGTCCAGCCAAGTACGACATTGTCAAAACCTCCCCTTGGGGGCATGGGCCCAACGTCATTGTACCATGTCAACTGCCTGGGTGTGCCCCCCGATGAAGGCATTATGTATACCTGCCTTGATCCGCTGTATTCAGCCGAAAAGGCGATCCACTGCCCGTCGGGGGATATCTTGGGGAACAGCTCCAGCCCCTTGTGGGAAGTAAGCTGGCGCGCATCCCCACCTGCGGCATCGACTGTCCATATATTGCCTGCGTATACAAAGACTATCTGCTCACCGTTTATGTCCGGGTAACGCAGAAGACGTGCATCCTCATGGGCATGAAGAGCCGGTGCTGAAAAAATCAGTAAAGCGGTCCAGATAAGTATGTTTTTCATATTGTGCTGGGTTTATTGTTTGTAAATGATCGCGTTTATGTTCATACCTGCGCCGACTGAAGCAAACAGGAGTATGTCGCCTTTATCGATACGGTGGTCGCCGAGCTGGTGCCTTAGTATCATGTCGTAGAGTGTTGGTATAGTTGCAACTGAGCTGTTGCCGAGTTCACCGATATTCATTGGCATTATATCATCAATCGAGGGCCTGAGCCCGAACAGGCGGTAAAATCGTTTTACTATCGCTGCATCCATCTTCTCATTTGCCTGGTGTAGCAACACTTTCTTTACATCCTCCGCCTTTACCTCGCTTTTGTCAAGTGCTGCCTTCATTGCCGGAGGCACCTGTGATATGGCATATTCATAGACTTTTCGCCCGTCCATTTTTATATACCTTATGCCGGGATCGCTTTCCGGGTGGTTGGACTTGCCGAAGTAGAGGTAATAGGCCTCCTCGCTGCTATGGTTTACATATGCGTGTGAGAGCACGCCTCTTTTTTCTTCAGACTCAACGCCTTCGACGATCACTGCACCGGCACCGTCTGAAAAGATCATCGTGTCCCTGTCATATTTGTCGACTACTCTTGACAGGGTCTCTGCACCTATCACCAGGCATTTGCGGGCTGTACCGGTACGTATGAAGCAGTCTGCCTGGATTATCCCCTGCAGCCATCCCGGACAGCCGAAGATTATATCGTAGGGTATACATGCCGGGTTTTTTATTTTGAGATTGTGCTTTACCCTTGATGCGATTGAGGGCAGCATGTCGGTCTGGTTGGTACCCTTTATAATATCACCGAAATTCTGGGCAACTATTATCTGGTCGATTGTTTCCGGGTCGGTACCGGCAGCCTCAATGGCCCTTTTGGCTGAGATGGTTGCTATATCCGAGGTGGTCTGGTCTTCAGTCACCCACCTTCTTTCG
Organism: Bacteroidales bacterium; assembly: GCA_003557805.1. Taxonomy (GTDB): domain Bacteria; phylum Bacteroidota; class Bacteroidia; order Bacteroidales; family UBA7960; genus PUPG01. The sequence goes on from PWNY01000255.1 coordinate 3,884, forward strand.
GCTATCCCTGTAATGTCGCGGAATTTACGCACCACCTCATCTCCCGGGCTGTCTATCATCAAGTGGTCCTTGTCAAAAAACACCTGCTGGGTGAATTTGTTGTTATCGATCCTGGTGGGTGGGATATAGCTTCCCGTACCCGTTATAACAGTGTTTAAATATTTCATCAGAGAAAACTTTTATGAGTCCCAAAAAGACCGGAAAATTACGCTTTTTTTTTCAGAGAATAAAGTAATTTTTGTTTGCCTTCCCGCCAAAGGGGTAATCAAAAGGCTCGCGAAATAAATGTAACTTTGCTTAGTTATTATGATAAACGCATGAATCGACAATTGACCCGATCCATATGAATTTTGTATTTCCGGGATTTCTGTTTGCACTAGTGTCACTTGCTGTTCCTGTGCTGATACACCTGTTCCGCTTCAGGAGGTTCAAGACGGTTTACTTTCCCAATATTGCATTTTTGCGGCAACTAAGTGAGGCCTCCGACAGGGAGTCAAAACTCAGGCATATCCTGGTGCTTATCGCCAGGATGCTTGCCCTGGCATTCCTGGTCATTGCATTTGCAAGACCATATGTGCCGGCAGGGGAAAGCACGGTGAGCCCGGAGGGTAATACCGTAGGTGTATACCTGGATAACTCCTTTAGCATGAGTGCAATGTCTGAGCGTACAACACTGCTTGAAGAGGCACGCGGCAGGGCACTGGAGATCGCTGACCTTTACGGACCTGCCGACAGGTTTTTGTTGCTGACAAACGATTTCGAAGGCAGGCACCAGCGATTTCTGAGCAGGGACGAGTTCAGGGATATGGTAATGCAGGTAAGGCAGTCAGCACGCATAAGGCAGGTCGGGGAGGTTATGACCCGGATGGAGGACCTCTTCGGGCCGGAACCCGCCGGCAACAGGGTAACCTATTATGTAAGCGATTTTCAGAAGAGCACATCGGGGCTTGAAGATATTGACAGTGACCCCCGGCTTCCTGTCTATTTTTTGCCCCTCAGCTCGCCAAGGCCTGACAACCTGTTTGTTGACTCTGTTTGGATAGATTCACCTGTGGTGCTTGCCGGCAGGCCGGTAAGCCTGGGGGTAAGGATACGGAATGATGGTGACGGTGAGCTGAGCAACCAGTCATTGCTGCTATATATAAACGGGCAGCAGCGCTCCGTTGTATCATTCGATATAGACCCTGGAGGTGAGACAGTTCTTGAAATGGGGTGGTCAGCGGGAACCGGGGAGGTAACCCATGGCCACGTAAGCATCAATGATTACCCGGTCACTTTTGATGACAGGATGTATTTTACATACAGGGTCAGCAGGGAGATACCCGTTCTCACAATAGAGGGCGGGGGCAGGAACCCATACCTGGAGGCATTGTATGGCAGGGATGAACTTTTTGACTATCACTCGATGCCCGGCTTTGCAGTTGACCACTCCGCTATTGCCGGATTCAGCCTTGTAGTTTTGGATGCGCTTGAGCGTATACCCCCGGGCTTGTCGGCCGAACTAAACCGTTTTGTGCGCCAGGGGGGCAGTGTGGCGGTATTCCCGGCCAGAAATACTGAACTGTCTTCCTACAATGAGTTCCTGGGGCAGCTGGGTGTTGACTCTTATCTCGGCAGGGACACATCGGGGATAAGAGTGAACCACCTGAACGATCAGCATTTGCTTTTTGAAGGGGTTTTTGAAGATATCCCCGAAAACGTTGACCTTCCGTTTGTCTCCACCCATTACACCATAGGCAGGGCTTCAGCTTCAACGGGAGAGAATCTTCTGAGAATGCAAAACGGCATGCCGCTGCTGTCAACATATACCCCGGGAAACGGAAGGGTTCTGCTTTCGGCTGTTCCGCTTGCTGATGACTTCAGTAACCTGCAGAGGCACTCCGTTTTTGTGCCTCTGATGGTCAATTTGGCACTGCAGAGCGGGTTTATGCAGCATCTTTACCATACAATAGGGGATGACAGTCCCTTTGTGATACCAGGGGGAAGGCAGCCGACCGACATGGTATACTCAGTGCGTTCGGAAGGGTATGAGATAATTCCAGAACAAAGGCGTTCAGGAAACATGGTTCAGCTCTTCTTTCACGACCAGATCGAAGAGGCGGGCAACTACTCGATGTACATGGGGGAACAGCAAAGCGGCGGCATTTCATTTAATTATGACCGGCGTGAATCCTTGCTGGATTCCTACAGTGCCGGTGAGCTTGAAGACCTGTTGACCGACATGCAGCTGGAGGGGGTGAACATTGTTGATGCAGGGAATATCCCCCTGGGGGAGGCTTTAAGTGAGCTTGGTCTTGGAACCCAGCTATGGCGCTTGTTTCTGTTGCTTGCCCTGTTGCTGCTGCTGACTGAGATTGCATTGCTGCGATTTTTAAAATAATTATCTGCCGTTGCCGGGAAGAATCTTGTTTGCCGTGTTATATTTGAAGATTGTCGTGTATATTTGCATGGTTTTTTAAATTAATTCTTGTTTCATGCCTGATGATAATATACAGGGAGGTTTGACACCTGGTCAGCCGGAAGGGTCTGCAGGGGAGGGACCGGAAGGTTCATCGCATGGAATTGCCAAGTCTGCGCGCCTGCAGGGTATGTACAGGGACTGGTTCCTGGATTATGCTTCATATGTGATACTAGAGAGGGCGGTACCTGACGTCCTGGACGGGCTGAAACCGGTCCAGCGCCGTATTCTGCACGCCATGAAGGAGCTTGATGACGGGCGGTACAACAAGGTCGCAAATATCATTGGACATACAATGAAGTACCATCCCCACGGGGATGCCTCTATTGGCGAGGCCCTGGTCCAACTGGGGCAGAAAGACCTTCTGGTTGACACCCAGGGTAACTGGGGTAATATACTTACAGGCGACAGTTCGGCAGCTCCAAGGTATATTGAGGCCAGGCCTTCAAAATTTGCCCTGGAGGTTCTATACAACCCAAAAACCACCGTCTGGAAAACAAGCTACGACGGCAGGAACAAGGAACCATTGAAACTTCCTGTTAAGTTTCCCCTTCTTCTGGCACAGGGAGTTGAAGGTATTGCCGTGGGGCTTGCATCCAAGATATTGCCCCATAATTTCAATGAGCTGATAGATGCATCAATTGATTACCTTAAAGGCAGGGAACCCGATGTCCTGCCTGACTTCCCCTCCGGCGGCCTTGCAGATTTCTCAAAATACAATGAGGGCACAAGGGGTGGCAGGGTCCGTGTCCGGGCAAGGATAAACATACAGGATAAGAAGACCCTTGTTATCAGTGAGATTCCATTTGGAACCACCACCGCCAGTGTTATGGACAGCATAGTTGCCGCCAATGACAAGGGCAAGATCAAGATCAGGAAAATTGAGGACAATACGGCTGAAAATGTTGAGATAGTGGTGCACCTGGCACAGGGAATATCACCTGACCAGGCAATTGATGCATTGTACCTGTTCACCGACTGTGAGGTTAGCATCTCACCAAACTGCTGCGTGATAGATGACGGAAAACCACGGTTTTTAGGCGTTAATGAGGTTCTTCGTGTCTCCACGAACAATACCCTGGCACTGCTTAAAAAGGAACTTGAGATTGAGAGGGATGAACTGAAGGAGAAGTTGCTGTACGCAAGCCTGGAGAAAATATTTATCGAGAACAGGATATACCGCGATATTGAATCCTGTGAAAGCTGGGAGGAGGTGATCGAAACCATCGACCTGGGGCTGGAACCATACAAGGCACAGTTTTACAGGGAGATAAACAGGGATGATATAATACACCTGACCGAGATTAAGATAAAGCGCATCTCCCGTTATGACACCTTCAAGGCCGACAGGGAGATGGTTGAACTTGAAAAACGGCTTGAGAAGGCAGAGCATCACCTTGCCAATTTAGTTGATTATACAATTGAATATTTCAGGAATATTAAAAAGAGATTCGGCAAGGGAAGGGAAAGGAAAACCGAGATCAGGTTCTTTGACAGCATTGATGCATCCAGGGTGGCGGTTGCCAATGAAAAGCTCTATGTTAACCGTACTGAGGGTTTCGCCGGAACCGCACTGAAAAAGGATGAATTTGTTTGTGAATGTTCCGACCTGGATGATATAATTGTATTCAGAGAGGATGGAAAGTACATGGTAACAAAGGTGACAGAAAAATCCTTTGTCGGAAAGAATATTATTCACCTGGGGGTATTTGAAAGGAACGACGAGAGAACAATATACAATGTTATATACAGGGACGGCCCTGGCGGGCCTGTATACATGAAACGTTTCCCGGTAAAGGGCGTGACCCGGGACAAGGAGTATGATCTTACCAGGGGGAAAAAAGATAGCAAGGTGCTTTACTTCACCGCCAATCCCAACGGTGAGGCCGAAGTTGTTACTGTCTACCTCAGGCACAAGCCCCGTCTTAAGAAGACGGTCTTTGACATGGATTTCAGTGAGCTTGCCATAAAGGGCAGGGGGGCAGCCGGTAATATTCTTACAAAGCACCAGGTAAGAAGGATAGTGCTTAAGGATGAAGGTGTCTCCACCCTTGGAGCGATAGGGGTGTGGTTTGACGATACTGTACTGAGGCTTAATTCCGAAAAGAGGGGAAAATACCTGGGAGACTTCAAGGGTGATGAGAAGATCCTGGCGGTATATTCATCGGGTAATTACCGGGTAATGAATTTCGATCTTTCGAACCATTTTGATGAGGCCCCGGGGATAATTCAGAAGCTACAGCCTGAAACTGTTATCACTGCAGTATATTATGACGCTGCCAGGAAGGCACACTATGTGAAAAGGTTCAAACCCGAGGTGAACGGTAAGATAGCCGGTTTTATAGGAGATGAACCGGGTAACAGGCTTGTCCTGGTTACCACCGGTAAGGATCCAAAAATAGAGCTTAACTATGAGGAGTCGCCAAAAAGGCAGAAAACCAGGGAGGAGCTTGAAATAGCCGACTTTATAGGAGTTAAGAGCTACAAGGCAAGGGGGAAAAAACTCCCGGGCACGGGAATTAAGTCCATAAGCTTGATAGAAACGCCTCAGGTAGAGGAGGAAGAAGCAGATCCCCGCCGGGAAGAGGAGGCTGAGGAAAAAGAGACAAAAACCGAAGCGGGCCCTGGCAACAAGGAGATGCAGATAAGGCTCGACCTGGATATTTGATGGCACTATTAACCGGCTGCAAGTTCGGATATCTTAACTATTACTTCAGTGGCTTTAAGCATGCTCTCAACGGGAATAAACTCAAACCTGCCGTGGTAATTGTGCCCGCCGCAAAATATATTTGGGCAGGGTAGACCCATATGTGAAAGTCTTGCCCCGTCAGTGCCTCCCCTAATCGGGATGATAACCGGCCTGACACCAATTTGCTCCATTGCCTTTTTTGCCAGCTCCACCACATGCATTACCGGTATGATCCTTGAAACCATATTGTAATATTGGTCCCTGAGTTCAAGATGCAGCCCTCCGTGCTTTTCGTTCATTGCCCCCACGGCCCTCCTCAGCATTTCTTTCTTTTTATCGAACTCCCTGTTGCTGTGATCCCGGATGATATATTCCATTACTGCGGTTTCTACACCTGCCCTGAAGGAGTAAAGATGGAAGAAACCTTCGTAACCTTCTGTATGTTCGGGCCTTTCTCCGGCAGGGAGCAGCCCGTCAAGTTCCATTCCAACCCTGCAGGCATTGACCATTTTACCCCTGGCATCGCCCGGGTGTATGTTGCGTCCTGTTATTACAATTTTTGCGTAGGCTGCATTGAAATTCTCGTACTGAAGTTCGCCAATGCCTCCTCCGTCAACAGTGTATGCAAAATCTGCCCCGAAACCTTCCACATTGAAAAAATCCGCTCCCCTGCCTATTTCCTCGTCAGGGGTGAATGCCACCCTGATATTTGCCCTTGGCAGCCGGGGGTTGTCGGTTAAAAACTTAAGTGCCGCCATTATCTCTGCTATACCAGCCTTATTATCGGCGCCAAGCAGGCTTGTCCCGTCAGAGCTTATAATGCTCTGGCCCCTGTATTTTTTTAGCACCGGAAAATCCCTGTTGCTCATTACAATATTCTTCTCTTTGTTGAGTACCAGGTCACCTCCCCTGTAATCTTTATGAATAACCGCCTTTATATTGTTGCCGCTTACCTCGGGGCTGGTGTCCAGGTGAGCGATAAATCCTATGACCGGCACATTTTTGCCAGTATTTGAAGGCAGCCCTGCCATTACATAGGAATTACCGTCAACCTCAACATCCTCCAGGCCCATGCCGGTAAGTTCGTCTGCCAGCTGGCGGGCCAGAACCGCCTGGCCGCGGGAGCTTGGTGTGTCCGAAAATGATGGGTCGCTGCCGGTATCTATTGAGATGTAGTTCAGGAACCTTTCAAGCAGGAAACTGCTGTCAATATTGTAGTGTTTTTTCATTTTATAAGCGCCTCTTTTTAAGCATGATCCCTGCCATGAAGCGCCCGGTCATCCCGTTGTGCTTCCGGTGTGAATAGAACATACCGGAGTTGCATTGCGTGCAAATACCCGGCAGTTCAATGTTATCCCCCTTTAGCCCGGAGTCTTTAAGCTGCCTTACATTTGCTTCCCACTGGTCAAAAATGAAACGGCCTTCCCGCCCTGTCTCCCTGATTATTCCCTTTAAAGACCCAAGTGCAGAGCCTGCTTCCCTAACCACTTCGTTGCCAACCTCGTAACAGCAGGGTCCGTTTGACGGACCGAGGCATGCTATGATATTCTCGGGCCTGGATCCATAGTTGTAAACCATTTTGTAAACTGTTTCTCCGGCGATTTTCCTGACAGTACCCTTCCATCCTGCATGTACCGATGCTATAACCCTGAAAACAGGGTCGTAGAGGAGAATTGGCACGCAGTCGGCAACCTGCACCCCGAGGCAGATGTTTGGCACATTTGTGACCAATGCGTCGGTGTTGGTCAGAGCGGTCTCCTTTTCCAGTGCACCACGGCCTCTTCCGGAGTCGTTCACAATGGCAACGTTTGAAGTGTGGCACTGATTTGCGAAGGTGCAGTTCATAAGATCGATACCAAGGGCCTCTGTAAGCATCCTCCTGTTCTGAAGCACCCTGAAGTTGTCATCTCCGACATGGAAACCTGTGTTAAGGCCGGAGAAACAATCGTTACTGATGCCGCCCTTCCTTGTTGATACAAAATGGAGCACTTCATCAAATTCCTCCAGCTTGTCGAACTTGTATATTATTATATTATCCAGGCTGTATTCCTTCATACCGGATTGTCTTGGGTGGTCTATCAAAAATATAAAAAATAACGCATCATTCCTATGCCAGTGATCCCTGCCGGTAACCCGATAATTACGTATATTGTGTGTAAATTTGAAATTTGGATTGGCTGATATGGCGGGAATATACATTCATATACCATTTTGCAGGCAGGCCTGCCATTATTGCAACTTTCACTTCTCCGTTTCCATGAGAAACAGACCTGCCTTCATTGATGCCCTGGTCAGGGAGATAGAACTGCGTTCGGACTACTTTAAGGGAAAAGCCGTTGAAACACTTTATATTGGCGGAGGCACCCCATCGGTGCTGGGCATATCAGAGCTGATAAAGATCTTTTCGGCACTGGGCAAATGTTTTGAACTTGAAAAGCTAAAGGAGTTCACCCTGGAGGCCAATCCTGACGATCTTACCTCAGAAAAGCTAATGTCACTCAGGCAGCTCCCGGTCAACAGGCTCAGCATCGGAGTACAGAGCTTTCACCATTCAGACCTCAGGTATATGAACCGTATACATTCACCTGTGCAGGCCTGCGAAAGCATTGCCAATGCCCGTAAGGCAGGTTTTGACAATATAAGCGCAGACCTAATATACGGTACACCGGGTATGACCAACCGTATGTGGGAGGAAAACATAATGCAGCTTATTGAGTTTGGGGTTCCCCACATATCGGCATATGCGCTTACTGTTGAAAAGAAAACTTCACTGGAATACTTCATCCGAAAGGGCAGGGCTGATGATGTAAGCGAAGAGCAATGTGCAGAGCAGTTTGATATTTTGTGCAGGCTTTGTGAAACTCATGGTTACGAGCATTATGAAATATCAAATTTCTGTATCCCGGGGAAATACTCATTGCACAATTTGTCTTACTGGACCGGCAAGGAGTACCTCGGGTTGGGGCCTTCGGCACACAGTTACAGCAATGGAAGAAGGTGCTGGAATGTGTCAAACACATCCAGCTATATTGAATCCCTGGAGCATGACATGCTGCCCTTAGAGTGCGAGGAGTTAAGCCCCGTTCAGTCATTTAATGAGTACGTGATGACATCATTGCGCACAGCGCGCGGCTGTGACCTGGGCCATGTCAGGAAAGAGTGGGGGGAACAGATGCTTGCCGGCCTTGAAAAAAGGGCAGTAAAATATATCGAAAGATCCCTGCTCACAAGGGAGGATTCTCACCTGCTAATAACCCGGCAGGGGAAATTCCTCGCCGACGGAATAGCCGCTGACCTCTTCAGTGATAGCTGAACTTAATGCTCTTAGGTCTTTTCTTTCAGTTTCTTTTTGATGCCCTTGGATGAAATGATACCAGGTTTTCCCTGAGGTATTCCCGGCTCAGGTGGGTGTAAATTTCAGTGGTGGTTATGGATTCATGTCCCAGCATATCCTGCACTGCCCTGAGGTCTGCACCTCCCTCTACAAGGTGTGTTGCAAAACTGTGCCTGAGGGTATGGGGACTTACCTTCTTGCTGATGCCGGCATCGTTGCATGCCTTTTTAACAATGTTGAACACCATCACCCGGCTGATAGCCCTTCCCCGCCTGTTAAGGAAAACAATATCCTCGAACCCCTTCACCGGTGGAGTCTGCATCCTGGAGTTCCCAATATAGTATCTTAAATGTTTCATTGCCTCGCTGCCGACAGGAACCAGCCTTTGCTTCATCCCCTTACCGCTCACCCTTATAAACTCCTCCGCTGTGTTCAGGTCGGATATCTTGAGCCCGGTCAGCTCGGAAACCCTTATGCCACATCCATAGAGTGTTTCAATTATTGCCCTGTTACGCTGCGCCAGGGGGGCGCTCATATCGATTGCGGCTATTACACTCTCAACTTCTGCAATAGTCAATACCCCGGGAAGTTTTTTGCCTGTTTTTGGCAGGTCAAGCATGGATGCGGGGTCACTGTCCACAACACCCTCGATCAGAAGGTACCTGAAGAAGGCCCGTACACCTGATATTATCCTTGCCTGGGACCTTTCTCCAAGCCCTGCACTGTGCAGATTATGTATAAATTCATTAAGATCCTGCTGGTCTGTTTCTGACAGCTTTTTGTTTTTACCACTGAGGAATTTCGCCAGCTTTTCAATATCGGAGGCATAGGCAGCAACAGAGTTTTCGGAAAGAGACCTTTCCAGCCTCAGGTGATCGGTAAAGCCCCTTATCCAGGATCTTAAGTTCATTCATTCGTTTTTGACGGAATCCTGTCCGGATTATTACAGAATTATCGCTGAAGTTAACTGATCTTTGTGGAATATTAACCAGACCAGGCTAATTTTTTTATTTTTGGGAAAACCCGTGAGTTTTTACCTTAAACAAAACCACTAATTCCACTAACTGCAATGAATTTTCTTAAAACGTTCATAGAAATACTTTTCAGCCCGGTAAACTTTTACCGGAAACTTTATACAAAAATGCCCGGCCTGAGAGAGTGGATTCTTATCTACGGATTGCCGCTGATGGTTGCAGGGGCAGCCGGCCGGATGGTCAGGGTTCTCAACCGCGTTGCCATTGAACAGGGCTCACTTTTGAGACCATGGCAGATGCTGCTGGTTTTCCTGGTCAGCCTTGCAGGTTTTTTTGTATCTGTAGTTGCAGGCGGCTACCTGCTGTCCAGGCTCTCAGGGGCATTTGGCGGCAGGGAGGATGCCGGGGGAGGGATAATCCTTTGCGTAACGGCATATACCCCTTTTATGATATCCCAGCTGCTCGGTGCGATACACCCACTTATGGGGCCTGTGATCTTCCTCGGGATTGTATACACTCTATTTTTGTTCTCAAAGGGTACTGGCTATATTCTTGCTACCCCGGCCCAAAGGATTACCGGTTTTACCCTGATGGCCTTCTTTATACTGTTTGGCATATCCCATCTTTTTATTTTCCTGATCTCCTCAATGTTTTCATTTACAGCATGATCTTTATCCGGGTTTATCTGCAGCCCCGGAATTACTGCAGTTTATATGGGAAAATAGGATATTTTTGCAACAATATAAATGGTCCGGGAATATGAACAGGTTTTTACGGTTACGGCTGATTTACGTTTTGTCCGCAGTGGTATTATTGATTGTTGCCTTGCTAATTCTTGTGCCCGGCGGGGACAAGGTAAGCAGCGGGGTAAAGGGGACAGAAACAAAACAGGCCAGGGAGGACACTATTGCGCTTGATCAGTTCGGGATCCCTGAATCCGGACTGCTTGTTGAGTCCGGTACTGTCAGGGCCGGTCAGACACTGTCTCATATATTATCGGGCCTTGGGCTGGGTAATTATAAAATACACAACATTGCCGAAGGTATGCAGGAGGTTTTCAACCCCAGGCGTATCAGGCGTGGCAATAATTATTTCGCATATTATTCAGGCAATCCAGAAAAGGAACTGTGCCATTTTGTTTATGAGATATCCGATCTTGAATACCTGGTGGTAGACATTGGCGACACCCTTGCCGTCAGAATGGGAGAAAGGGAGGTCAGGGAGGTTGCCCGCGAAGCTTCCGGGGTCATAAACTCATCCCTCTGGAACGCACTTGTTGAAAATGGCATAAATCCTGAACTTGCCATCCATATGTCCCGTGTCCTTGCCTGGTCTGTTGATTTTTACAGGATAGAGGCCGGTGACCGTTTCCGTGTGCTCTACTCAGAGAAGTATACAGGAGACAGGCCTGTAGGCATATCACACATTGAAGCAATTTACTTTTTACACCGGGGCAGTGAGATTGAGGGGTTCAGGTTTGAGTCCGATACATTGACCGGCTATTATGACATTGAGGGGAATAACCTGCGCAAAGTGTTTCTGAGGGCGCCCCTGGAGTTTGCAAGGATAACCTCCCGCTACTCGCACTCCCGCCTGCATCCGATACATGGTGACCGCAGGCCGCATCTGGGAACCGATTACGCTGCCCCACACGGTACTCCTATCCTGGCAGTGGGTGACGGAGTTGTCACCCGTGCGACCTATTCCGGGGGTAACGGCAATTACGTCAGGATCAGGCACAACTCAGTATATGAAACCCAGTACCTCCATATGTCCCGTTTTGCCTCCGGTATAAGGCCCGGTGCCAGGGTCAGCCAGGGTGATGTTATAGGATATGTGGGGAGTACCGGTACCGCGACCGGGCCGCATGTCTGCTTCCGTTTCTGGAAGAACGGTCAGCAGGTCGATCACCTGAGGCTAGAGTTCCCCAGTGGCGATCCCCTGCCGGAAGATTACATGGATGCATTCCTGGAAAGAGCACACTCGCTTAAATCGCGGCTCAACCGGATTAATATCAGCGGACTGCCTTCCTGATCCTTTGAAGTAATACCAGGAGCTCTTCAAGCTTATCAAGCCTGAGCATATTTGCCCCGTCTGATTTTGCCGCCTCAGGCCTGGGATGGGTCTCTATGAAAATGCCGTCAGCACCGGTTGCGATACAGGCCCTTGCCATGGTCTCTATCAGGTGGGGAAGCCCCCCGGTAACACCCGTTCCCTGGTTGGGCTGTTGCAGTGAATGGGTGACATCAAGTACAACCGGCACCCCAAAGCCCTTCATCTCGGGTATACCCCTGAAGTCGACAACCAGGTCGCCATAGCCAAAGGTAGTGCCCCTCTCGGTCACGATAACCTTGTTGTTGCCGCCGGCCTTCACCTTGTCTATCGCAAAGCCCATTGCAGAGGGTGACAGAAACTGCCCTTTCTTAATGTTAACCACCCTGTTTGTATTTCCAGCAGCCATAAGCAATTCCGTCTGCCTGCAAAGGAATGCCGGTATCTGCAGTACATCGGCGAAAGGGGCTGCAAGCTCAGCCTCTTTCTCGTTGTGTATATCGGTAAGCACCGGGACATTAAAAGTTTTGCCTATTTCTCCCAGTATGCCAATAGCCTTTTGGTCGCCTATACCGGTGAAGCTGTCAACCCTGCTCCGGTTAGCCTTTTTGTAGGAGGCCTTGAAAATATAGGGTATATCAAGCCTTTCTGCTATATTGACGATATGTTCCGCAATTTCAAAACCCATTCGCTCATCTTCCAGCACGCAGGGGCCGGCTATAAGGAATAAGGGGGAGTCTTTTTCCCCTTCTGCCCCGAAGATTCTTTTAAGGGTTGGATGCATGTTGTGTGTTTTTGTTAGATAATATCTTCCACCGGGCCCTTGCCCTCACGAACCACTTCCATTTCATCGCCCGTGCAGTCTATCACCGTGGAGGCATGATTGCCGCCGTAACCTCCATTTATCACAATATCAACAAGGTGCTGGTAGTTTTCATGTATTAGCTCCGGATCGGTAGTGTATTCAACGATCTTGTCGTTATCATAGACTGACGAGGATATTATGGGGTTACCAAGCTCCCTTACTATACCCCTTGCTATTTTGTTATCCGGCACCCTTATACCGACTGTCTTCTTGCTGCTCTGGAAAAGCTTGGGGACATTGCTGTTTGCCCTGAGTATGAATGTGTAAGGACCAGGTACACCCTTTTTCATTGTCTTGTATACACTTGTTGGGAAAGGTTTGGTGAAGTCTGAGAGGTGGCTAAGGTCGTCGCAGATAAGGGAGAAATTGGCCTTTTCTGGTTTGATGTTCTTTATCTGTGCCACTTTCTGCACCGCCTTGGGCTGATATATGTCACAACCGATAGAATATACAGTATCGGTGGGGTATATAACTATCCCCCCGTTACGCAGACAGTCTACGACAATTTTTATAAGGCGTTCGCTGGGGTTTTCCGGGTGTATCTTTAAAAGCATAACAAAATGTTTTTTACATACAATAATGCAAAATTACACTTATCCCTTTAAAAACCCACTGGCAATTTGCATAAAACTATCATTATCACGCATGGCCTGCTGCTCCTTTGTTTTTAATGCCCTGTAGGGATTTATCATGAAAAATTTTCACGTATATTTGCCAGTTGTCAGTTATTCTTAAGCCCGCATATGTTTTTTCGCCTGTTATTCTTACCTGCCGTCCTGTTCCTTGTTATAAGCACGGTTGCAGCAGAAAAGCCCAAGACCGCTGATCATGAAGGCGGTACCGGTATTCAGGGATATTACGAAAGAGCCGTTATAGGTGATACCTATTCATTCAGGCCATACCCTGATAGCCGGCAGGCAATGGTAAACTCTATACTGCAGACAATTGCTGAAGGTTCAGGTAAACTGAGGGCCTTTACCTCTTACAGCGTTGAACTTGAAATTCTTTATGCAGTTAAGGCTGAGGCAGGCAGCCAGCCGGGGCTTGCGTTCAGCATTGCCGGGATCAACTTCCAGGGGGACACAGGTTACAGGGACTTTGATCTTTCACATTTACTAACTCCCGACAAGGCGGACCTTGTTTTGAGCATCCTTTCCGGGGACGGGGAGAAGATAGCCGGGGCCGTTTTCAGGGAGCTTGATGTTGATACTGAAGCATCCTGCTGGTTTGAGGTTAGCCTTCCCCGGGG
>PWNY01000093.1 GCA_003557805.1 Bacteroidales bacterium
ATTTAAGACTGCCAAAGTTAGCTGCTGAAAATACGATATGAGCCGTCATTCCATTATCGAAATAAAACTGATAGTTCCAGAATTCATTAAAATGGCTGCCGGTAAGAGTTTGTGCCCAAATGCGGTCAGAAGATATTTGCTGTAAATCAGCTCCGCTGCCTGTTGCCTGAGATTTAACAGGAATCACTAAAACAAGCGACATTAACAGCGGGATAAAGTATTTATATAAAGATTTAAGCATGATGGTAGCCGGTAGTTTTACACTCTGGTAACTGATTAGTGATGATAACGATGAATATGCCATTTCGTTTTTCAGATACTGAATATTATCACTTTTAAATACCAAAATATGATCTAAGTTCCCAAAAACAGCGGGTTCTTATTATGTTTTGTATATGCAATCGAAGAAAGTGGAATGAATTTTTCATAGCTAGCTTAATATGTGATAATTTCAAATATTGAAGAAATTGCAGTATAAAGTGTTAGAGTTCTCTCCTTTTTAGAACTTTGAATCACCAATTTGTGAAGAAAGTGTTGACGCTTTTAGTGAAAAAAGATGATTTTTCATCATACCGGAAGCTGTAAAAATATTGGCTGTACTAAAAGTAAAATCGGTACAAAAGTTTCAGGTTCATGCCGGGTTCAGGCATTATGGATTTGATACGGGAGAGATGATTTCTGTACTCTGTATTTGCAACATTATCAAAATTAAGTGAAAAGGTGTGAAGATACCTGCCGGAGCTGAAATGATATTGTCCGTAAAGATCCAAAAGAACATATCCATCGGTGGGTTCTTCAAAAATATCGATTCGATTTTGACTTGCAGCCATTCTTGATGCCGCACCAAGTGTTAAATTTGAGTTAGCCCATTCAAGATACACACGACCGGTAAGAGGGGGGATCATCGGAACTCCTTCATCAGAATGGTCAAAACGTGCTACGGGAAATGAACGGTTATCGGATATAAAATCTGCCCGAACATAGCTTGCAGAGCCACCGGTGGTCCAATGGCTAGAAAGACGATATTTCAGATTCATTTCAATACCTGTCATCAACACTTGCTGTTCCACAAAAATGAATGTATTCAGATCGTCTCGTCTCGTAGCACGCTGATTCGAGTCTCTTGGGAAGATGTAATTATCCATCTGATTTCGGAAAAGTGCAATATGCAGGTTAAAAAGACTTCTGTCTGCCCTGAAAAAGATTTCCCTTCCCCAGCCTCGTTCAGCACTTAGATCGGGGTTTCCTTTTTCATATGAAAAATTGGCAAGATGTGGGCCTTCGGAAAATAATTCTTCTATACCGGGTGCCCGAAACGTTCTTGTTATAGTACTCCCGATTTTCATATTGGATCGAAGTAAATAAGCAGCTCTGGCTGAACCGGAGAATCCACTGAATGTTCGTTCCCGGATATGTCCAATCAAAAAAGAATTTCGTTCTTCACTGGGTGTTACCTGACGCACATCGAACCGAAGAGCTCCCTGAAGGTTCCAGTTACCCAAATCAGTTTCTTGAAAAGTATAGGCTGCTATCGCGTTTTCGATCGTTTCCGGTGTTTCTGAAAAAGCTCCTGATGCATAATCGCGATGCTCACCCCAAACGCCAAACAAGCCTTTATCAACGAACAACCAATCATTGTGGTGGAGGTGTACTTTGGCATTGGTGGTTAATACACCAAATTCTGAGCCTACAATTCTCCGATCCGTTTCAAATGAGGGCTTTTCAAGCTCTTCATGATTGTAGAATGAGTAGGTTGCATCAAGGTCGAGCCGCTGAAGAAAGCTTCCCGGCATATCGAAGCGGCCTTTTAATTCGGTATATCTTCTGAACATTTCGATATCTACACCATTCGGGTGCGCATCGGCAATTCCAATTCCCCCCGGGACCCCATATTTGGTGTCCATCAGGTTGCCTGATATTCCAAGCATACCCCAGGAACGGATATAGCTAAGCCCCATAGATCCATTGTATGTTGTAATGCTGGTATTATCGAGTCTGCCGGTAGGTGTACCAATATCACGGCTTTGGCGTAAGCTTCCATCAACCCGGAAAGCGAAATTGTTAAATAAGGGTCCATATGCGCGCAAACCACCGGCATAACCTGAATTGACACTTTCTGCTTGCGCACTTCCACTCATGTGTATGTGATCCGGCATATCGCGTGGAATTTGTCCTCTGATCACATTAATGACTCCGCCCATCGTATTGGAACCATAAGTAAGCGCAGAAGGGCCGCGAATGAGCTCAATATGCTCGGCTGTCATTGGCTCAATTGCAAGAGCGTGGTCTGCAGCAGTTGCGGAAAGATCGCCAGTTCGGCCGCCGTCTTCCAGAATCAGCAGACGGTCGCCACCAAGGCCTCTTAAGACGGGACGGGCAGGAGCCGGCCCCATACTTCTTTGAGCAAGTCCGGGTTCATCACTCAGTGTTTCAGCGATAGTTCGGCCCAGTTGCTGCCGAAGGGTTCGTCCTGTCATTACCCGTTCTATGCTTGTTGTTTGATCATCTCTTATATAATCTGCAGTTACCTGGATTTCGCCGGGGCGAAACGTTCTGGAGTAGAGTCGTATGGCGATTTCAACAGTATCTTCAGCAACAACTTCAACTGTTGCAAAGCCTGGTTCATACCCAATGTGCTGCGCACGAAGAGTATGTGTACCTGCAGGAACATTCCGAAAAATAAAATCACCATTAGCGTGGCTCACAGTACCCCGGTCAGTTCCTTCAATCAAAATAAAACCATTACTAACCGGATTATTAGTTTCAGCGTCTAACAGATATCCTTTTATAACTCCCCGATCAGATTCGTCTATTGGCTCGTTATATGCAAAAAGCTGCTGGGCATTAAATAAAGTAACCAGCATCAATAGCATTGAAAAATGAAAAAAAATGTGTTGTATTTTAAAATTCATGAATTGTTTTAACAGAGAAATCAGACCTGATCATTGTAAACACACATAACTCCGTCTCCAACGAATGGGCCAGACAAAATAGTGGCAAAATAAATGAAAGATGAATGTTTGCCTGATAAATTTTGAAAAATTACTCCATTTCGATATAAATGGGCAGAGGGCGGGGTGTGAGATCAGCATGATCGATATGGAAAAGATTAATTCTCAAATCAGTTCTTCCTTCAGAAAGTAACTCAAATGAAAATTTCCATGTCTCCTCGTTCACATCATAAATATCTCTGAAGTTTCGTTCTTCAACAGGTTTTACATCACTGGTATTGGGATATTTGTACCTGAACTCAAGGTTCCATTCACCGAAAAGGCCAGCTGTGCCACCCTGTTCTTCATTTAGCTGTGGAAGATCAAAAACTACTTCATTCCGATCTATCCAACGTATCGTTAACTCTTCTGTAATGTTATCAACAGCATCTGCACTTGAAAATAACAATCCATCCCCATTTTGCATATATCCTGGTGTTTCATCGTCAGAATCCTGCTTAACATATTGAGGGAAATTGTCATTAGGGTCAATTGTGTATTCACGTAAAAAGTATCTTACAAGAATCTCTCCGTCAATCTCAAGCTGAAATCCAAATGCTTCAGCGTGTTCGCCAAAATCATCAGAGCTTGCGGGATTGTCTTCACACGAAATTAGTACAAAAGCTGAGAGAATAAGTGCAAGTATTATGCTTATTGCACGGTTAAAGTAAAACATGATTGAAATTATGTTTTGATTAAAAAGAACTTTGTTGATTAAGAATCCGGTAGCGATCAGGCTGCCGGAAACGGAGGTCTAGTTACAATACAAATTTATATTAAACGAGAATTATCTTTGTCTTTCGAAGCGGTTGTGCGGATACGTGCCATCTTCAGCAAGCTCATAATTATCAATAGTAATTGGCATTGGTGAGCTGGCTTCAAAAACAGTTACATCATCGGTTGCACAATTCCGGATTTGATCAGATCTGTGATTATCTCCGGGTACGCTTTCAATAGAAATAACGTCTTCGCAACGGTCAACCCTAAGTGTCATACCGGCTGTTCCAACACGATCGGCTCGCAGGTGGAAACCCCATGACTGATCACTGCCGTGCTGTTCTATATTAGAACCGCGTGAATCATTTGGCTGATCCCAGGATACATTCATTCTGTAATGACCATCTGGGTTAATTTCATCACCAGAAACGTCACCGCTGGCTCCGGGTACGCGTTCCTGAGGAAGTTCAACTATTTCGCCATCATCCATGATGAAACGAACAAAAATAGAGGGAGTAAAATATCTTCTTCCTCCAATTTCCTCTTCATCAGCAGACGTTCTGGTTAGATTACCGCCATTGTGTGTATCGCTGAGCATAAATGTGTTGTCAAATACATATTCTTCAACAGCGGATGCATTGTTAAAAGTATACGATCCACCTTGATATCTTACGATTTCAACACCTTCAATTTCGATCACAAATCCTTCAATTTCAGGATCTGCATCGGCATCCGGTCCGGTTGTATCATCACTGCATGCTTGCAGTGAAAACATTGTTAATACTAATAGTGCTATTAATCCGAGTTGTAGTTTAGTTGTTAGATACTTCATGATTATATATTAGTTATATTTGAGTTTATGGGTTATTTGATTAAAAAAACCATATGAAAAGCGTACAGACTTATCAATCTGACAGATCTTTCGCATGCTTTTACAGATTATTTGATAAAGAGCAGAGTTTAATCTGCGGCAGGAGAGTAGTACTTAGCTTACAGGAGGGGCGCGTCCAAACTGCGAATTG
>PWNY01000142.1 GCA_003557805.1 Bacteroidales bacterium
AACATGAAAGCACCGTTCAGTACACAGAGAAACAGTGGGTCCCTGCCGGAGTAATCCCCGTAAATCTCCCCGGCAATACGCTTTACATTTTCCTGAATAGTCTCAAAAGGTATATTTTTTTCGAATACCTTATCCAGGATCTTGACTTTTCCCATATCAGAAAAAAATAATATATTTTCCTTTACGGCTAAAGTACGAAAATAATTGGATGTGAATTGAATTTTATTTATTTGTATTTTTCCAATCTGTTAGGGACATTTTGCGATTAAAGACATATATTAGTAAGAATCACATTTACAAGACGATGGAAGGTAAATTGCACAGATATTTTGTAAGGATGGGCTTTATGGGCAGCGCATATCATGGCTGGCAGATACAGGAAAAAAGTGACAGCATACAGGGGGAGACTGAAAATGCATTTTCCTTGCTGCTCAGGGAAAAAATAAGGCTCACCGGTGCAGGAAGAACTGACACGGGAGTGCATGCAAAAGAGTTCTATGCACACTTTGATACGCATACAGAACCAGGCCATATCAGGGAAATGAACCTGGTGTATAAACTGAACAGGTTATTGCCCCAAACCATTGCCATTTATTCGGTTATTCCCGTAAAGCCCAAAGCACACGCCCGATTTGACGCAACTGACAGAACTTACCAATACTTTATCTGCACCAGAAAGGATCCGTTTTATCATGACAGGGCATGGCTGTTCGAAAGACCCCTTGACATTGATTTGATGCAGAAGGCAGCTGACCTTCTGAAGGGGAAAGATGATTTCAGTAGTTTTGCCAGGAGCAATACTCAGGTAAAAACAAATATATGCACTGTAAATAATGCAGTCTGGCAAAAACAGGAACACATTCTTGTTTTCAAAATAAACGCCGACCGCTTTCTGAGGAATATGGTAAGGTCAATAGTCGGCACTCTTGTCAGTGCAGGACTGGAGAAACTCACCACAGATGACTTCAGGAGCATTATCAAGGCCAGGGACCGCAGCAGGGCCGGCTACTCTGCACCCGCATGCGGACTCTATCTGACCGGGGTAAAATATCCTGCAGGTACTTTCTAGTTCTTTAACTTTCTTTTCATTGATTTTATCCTTTCACCAATTGGTATATCAGGAGTATCTGACGACCTGCTGCTCTTTGTGTCGCCAAGGAGAAAACCATAGGGTTCCAGACCTTCTATCTCGTCAAATACAACCTTAATCATTGCCATACCGGGAATAAACAATATCATGCCTGCAAGCCCCCATATGAAGTTGCCGAACAACAGGGCCACAATTGTCATGAAAGGGTTCATAGACACCTTCCCCCCCACTATTTTCGGAGTGAACAGATTGCTCTCTGCAAGCTGAATTACGTAAAAAGCAAGGAATATACCAATGGGATACCACAGGGTATCTTTTGTAAGTATCGCATATAAGATAGGAAGGGTTGCGCCGATAAACGGTCCGAGGAATGGTATCACATTCAGCAGTGCGGCAAAAACGGCAAATAAAAGGGCGTGCCGGATTCCGAAACTGTAAAGAGCAATGCTGTTGAGAATGGCAAGTATCACAATTACCAGGAACATTCCGACTATGTAATTCTGCACCACCATTTTTACTTTGTAAATAACCTTCTCAACCTTTTCCCTGTCCCTGTCGGGAAATGCACGGCGGATGAACTCAATTAAAAACTGCCTGAAGTAAAGGAAAAGGAATATGTATATCGGAATAATAAATACTATTGTAAGGGTTGTGGCAGTTGCTATAACTCCCTGTGTAAGGCTCGCCATATTCTCATACAGGTAATTAAATATGGCTGTCTGAATATTGTCAAAAGAGATGGGAACGGCACCTTCAATATGTTGCTCGGTAAACTCATTGAATACCGTGAGGAATTCCGTCATTCGCTTTTCCAACAGGTAAAGTTCATCTGCAAATCCAATAAGCTGGTTATAAAAAAAGTATGCAAGGCCAAACAAAAACCCAAGCAGGGCGATAAGGCTCAGGAAAGCGGCAAGCAAGCGCGGAATCCCTTTGCTTTCCATCCAGGAAGTAAACGGACTGATCAGTACGGCAAGCAATCCGGAGATCATAAGAGGTACCAGGATACCTTTTGCATAAACCATTATGCCGACGGTCAGGCTGATGGTAAGAAGAACCATCGGCACCTTAAAATAAAGAGGTTGACTATTGCTCATTTCTTTTCTGGTATTGATTATTTATTATTATAATTAAGGGACGAGTCAAACAGGGGCGGTCGCTGCAGATGGTGCGCGGTATTTTGTTGCCATGCATGCCCCAGGGCAAGTAACTTGTCTTCTTCGAACAGTTTCCCGATAAAGGATATACTATGCGGTGACCCCTGTTGTGTAAAACCGTTTGGAACAACCAGGCAGGGATGTCCTGTAAGATTTGTTACCATCAGTTGATTACCACCGAAAGAAGGAGTTATAATGACATCAAAGTCATCCATCAGCTCATTTACCTCAACTGAGAGCTGGTACCTAATCCTGTTTGCATTTATGTATTCAACTGCAGGGATAAACCTTGCTGCCCTGAACAGATTGGGCCATGCATTGATCTCCTGGTTTACAAGCATTGAATCCAGACCGGTTGTTGTAAGCTTATCAAAAGCTGCAGCAGCCTCGGCCATAAGAATAATTCTGAGGGCATTAACCGGCAGACTGAATTCCCAGTTCACAGGAACAAGTTCCACACCCATCCCCTCCATATCAACAAGTACCTGTTTGTCAAGATCACTTCCGGTATAGTCTTCATCGAAAAAATCCCTGATATATCCAACCCTCAGATTTGTTACATCCTGATTGTAGTCAAAATAAAATCCTGCATCCACAAGGCTTTGATCCAGGCCGTCCACTCCACTGATCACATCAAATACTATTGCATTGTCTTCAGCACTTCTAGCCATAGGGCCTATCTTGTCCATACTCCAGCTAAGAGCCATTGCCCCGCTCCGGCTCACTCTCCCGAAAGTTGGTCTGAGGCTGGAGATCCCGCACCTGGTTGAAGGTGACACCAGGCTTCCCAGTGTTTCGGTTCCGAGGGCAAAGGGCAATAGCCCGGCCGATACAGCGGCAGCCGAACCTGCAGATGAACCACTGGAGCCCTGTTCCAGGTTCCAGGGGTTCCTGGTCTGCCCCCCGTACCAGACGTCTCCCATGGCGAGGGATCCAAGTGTGAGCTTGGCCACAAGCACAGCTCCGGCTTCATCAAGCTTTTTAACCACAGAAGCTGTATTCTCTATACGCTGGTTTTTAAATGGCATTGCCCCCCAGCTGGTAACATAGCCTTCAACACTGAAAAGATCCTTTACCCCATATGGAATGCCATGCAGGGGGCCACGGTATAAACCCGACCCAATCTCTTGATCGGCAATCCTTGCATGCTGCAGCGCCCTTTCACGGGTAAGTGTTACAACAGCCTCAAGAGTATCGCCGTATTTTTCAAGCCTGTCAAGAAAAAAAAGAGTCAGGTCTTCAGAACTTATTCTCCCGCTCCTGATAAGGGATGCAAGCTCAGGTATACTGAAGAACGCAAGCTGCTCCAAATCTTCAGGAAGTATGACCTCTTCCGGAATTCGCCATGTCGTATTCAGTCCACTCACAGGAACTTCATACCCCGGGGGCAGCGGGTCAAAGACAAGCGGGAGCGGAACATCATTGTCCAGTTCGGCCGAACGTATTGTTTCAGCGCTCTGCATATGCACCCTTACAGAAGGCATCATCACCTCTGCCTGGTTCTGGGAGAATGAGAATCCCAACAGGCGGCCTGCCTTACGCAGGGTGTCAATATCTATACCGCTAAGGCCCGAAGCTGCAAAACCAGAAAAATAGAGCCCCATGATAACCAGAACCGGCAATAGAATACTTCTTTTAAAACTGTTGTTTCTCATAACTGACTGATCCTTGATTTATCTTTTTCCAAAATATTACTGAGCATTTCTGAGGGAGATGCAAACCTGTTACAGAGCATCATGGCGGCTATGATATATGGTTTGTAACCAGCCTGCCTGTATGTGTCCAGGCGGGAGTACTCAAATACCTCGCCGCTCACTTCTCCCCTGCTGCATGAAACCCCGGAGATATCTGCAGGAAGACAATGCATATACAGAGCATTTCTTCCTGCTGTCAGCGATTTAGTCCTAAGGCCGTATTCCCAGTCAACATGTCTGGAGTTCTCATTAAGGCACTCTTGCTCAAGATCCTCCAGCGCCTTACTATCTCCGGCTTTCAGCATTGCAGTCCGCCTCTCCATTATCTGGTAGGGCGCCCAGCTTTTGGGATATACTATATCAGCATCCCTTACAGCATCCTCCATAGAATTGCTGATACTAAAAGTGCCCCCGCTGTCACGGGCATTTTCGGATGCCATTTTTACTATTTCAGGTATAAGTCCATATCCTTCAGGATGGGCAAGAACAACATTCATCCCCAGCCGGGTCATAATTGATGTAACACCCTGAGGGACGGAAAGAGGTTTGCCATAACTGGGAGAGTATGCCCAGCTCATTACTATCTTTTTCCCCCGGAGTGCCTCGAGTGAGCCAAACTCTTTTTCAAGGTGCATAAGGTCAGCCAGCGACTGGGTCGGATGATCCATATCACATTGCAGGTTGACAATTCCAGGTCGCAGCGGAAGAATTCCTGCACTGAAACTTTCATCCAGTGCGGAGGCGACCTCTCTCATATAACGGT
>PWNY01000184.1 GCA_003557805.1 Bacteroidales bacterium
ATATTCAGGACGTTGTTCTGTCCTGCCAGCCCTATCCCGTTGGATCTTGCACCCTGCCTGGTGGTCGCCGGATCATAGCTGTGCTCCCTCAGGCTCAGGTAGTCAAAACCCCACTTGGTATTAAATGTCAGGTTGTCGAGTATCCGGTAATTTGCGAACATGTTTCTGATTGTCCTGAAAGAGTGGGCTTCATTTATAGCCTCCCTGCCGATTGCAACCGGATTTGCAAACGGCGCATCTTCGTTGTAAGATCCATCCTCGTTGTATACGGGATATATAGATGGATTAGCAATGGCATTGGCAAGTGGTGCATTGAGCGACTGGTCTCCCTCAACCCTGTTGTTAAGTGCATAGGAGGCCCCAAAGCTTACCCCAAGGTCAAGATTGCTGGTTACTTTATGATCAAGGTTTACACGACCGCTCAGCCGCTCATAGGAAGTGCCTATAAGAACCCCCTCCTGATTATAGTAGTTACCTGAAACATAGAACTGGGTGGTTTCATCACCTCCTGAAGCAGCTAACTCGTAATTCATGGTCGGTGCTGTACTCAGCACCTCACTAAGCCAGTCAGTATCAACCATCGAACCGGGATCTGCTGGCTGAGTGCCTTTCAGATCGTGCCACTGCCGGGCATTGAGCATCTCAAGCCTGTTTTCTATGTCCTGTGCTCCGGTGGTTGCATTGAAAATTACCCTTGTATCGCGGTCAGAGCCTCTTCTTGTAGTAATAAGAATAACGCCATTTGTTGCTCTTGCCCCGTATATTGCAGCAGCAGAAGCATCCTTCAGAACCGTTATAGACTCTATGTCGCCCGGGTTGATATCTGCAAGTGCATCAATGCGTTGACCGCTAAAACCAACCTGCCCATAATCTCCTGTGGTAACAGGGATACCGTCAACCACAACCAGCGGCTGGTTGCCGGCTGATATGGAGCTGCTGCCCCTTATCCTGATGGCATTTGCTGCTCCTGGCGTTCCCGAGCTCTGGGTGATCTGAACCCCGGCAGAGCGTCCTTGAAGAACGCCGTCTATGGTTCTGAGAGCCGATTCCTGAATGTCCTCTTCTCCAACGACTCCCACGGAACCTGAGATCAGGCGCCGGGATTCCGTACCATATCCCGTTACAACGATCTCTCCCAGTTCTGCAACGGCAAGCTGTAGGCCAACATCTATAACTTCCCTTCCTTCGACCGGCACCCGCTGAGTTACCATACCTACAAAAGAGAACACCAGTACCTCGTCAGGGTCGACCTCAATCTCATACCTGCCCGAAGCATCTGTAATGGTTCCCCTTGTTGTTCCCTCAACCATGACAGTTACCCCGGGAAGGCTGATGTCTCCCTCGTCCGCTGATGTCACAACACCGCTTACCATGATCCTGTCAGCCATAAGGGGCTGAACCAGGACCAAAAGAACAAATAAAAACAAAGTGACTCTTTTCATGAAATAATATGTTTTGTTTATATACAACTGTTTTTAACTTCCTTCATAGGTGCCTTTCCTGATAATATCCCCATTCCTTACCATAATCTCGCCACTTGCACTCATATGAACTATTTCAAACTCCCTGTTCAAAAACAAAATATCGGCATCCCTTCCCTTTTCCAACCTTCCTTTCATTTTAAGCCCAAGTATACCGGCAACGTTGCTGGTAACCACAGCCAGTGCCTTATCTAACGGGACGCCCTCCTGCAGCACACAGTCACGAAGCTCTTCCAGCATCGATATAAGGGATCCTGATTCCAGTCTAAGAAGCTTCCCGCTGCTGTCAAACATTGGCAAAGAGCCGCAGCCGTCACTGCTCATACTTATGTGCCCCGGGGGCACGCCTGCCTTTAAAAGGGCGGCAACAGCCACAGATGGTTTAACTTCTTCATCCGGAAAGAATTTATATCCGCTTGTTGTAATGTCCACATACGACTCCTTCCCGTAAACCTTTGCCTCCTCGAAGATGTGTTTGTTGCGGTTACAGTGGGTGGGAAGGAATTGTTTGAGCGACAGCTCGCTCATGCTCACGACATCGTAAAGCGGCTGAAAAGGGTTTTCAGCGTCTCCCATGTGGATGTTAACAATTCCGGCTTTACCCCCCAGCATTCCACCAACCCTTGAATGGGAGGCAAGCCTTATTAGTTCGGTTACCGTTGGGGATGAAGAGCGGTGATCCGATAACGCTATCTCACCCGTGCCTATAACCTCCTCTATCAGGGCAATATCCCTGCCCACATCTCCAAGTATAGTGGGGGTTGGAACCTGGTAGGCCCCAGTGTACAAATAGGCGCTAACCCCTTCCTGCTTCAGCGCTTTTGCCTTCATCAGGACAGACTCAATATTCCTTGTCATCCCATCTGTTCCCAGGCATCCAACAACAGTGGTTATGCCAGCCTCCAGCATCTGGCTGAGCTGCATTTCAGGGGTTCGGGAGGCTGGTCCTCCTTCTCCCCCGGCTCCTGCGATATGTACATGGGAGTCGATCAATCCGGGCACCGCGATCAGCCCCGGCACATCAACTACTTCTGTGCCCATGCTGTCAGGCATTTCCAGGTCATCACCGATTAATATTATCTTTTCACCTGCAACCAGAATGTCCTTTTTTCCCAGGTGTTCCGGTGCATATATTTCACAACCTTTAAACAGTTTCATCAGCTTATATTTATTACGTTGGCAGTATAATTACCTGATCCCTAGCCCCTGAGCAAAGTGCGTACACAATATAGCAATAATGATCAGAACTGGTTACCTGCCTCACAAAAATATTTTACCTTTACAACTTAAACAACGGCTTTTCACATGCCAAAAATACTTTTTTATGACAGATTTTGCCAAAACACCAGAAATAAGCGATGAAGAGATTAATATTCGCACCAGGGAGTTATTGGGGTTTTCTGCTGAAGACCTGGACCTGGCAAAGATCTATTCTGAAATACTTGGAATGATTGACCTAACGACCCTTGAGGGCACCGATACGGTCAAACGTGTTGAAGAGCTTTGTGACCAGGCCCGGTCGTTTTCCTCCACCGGGGACGGCCTTCCCGATGTTGCTGCAGTTTGTGTTTATCCACCCTTTGTTTCTATAGCCAAAAAGGCCCTTGAAGGAAGCGACATACAGGTGGCTTCAGTAGCGGGGGCTTTTCCTTCGGGCCAGTCTCCCCTATTTGTCAAAATGGCGGAAGTCCGGTATGCCGTCGACGAGGGGGCTGAAGAGATAGATATGGTGATATCCAGGGGCAAATTCCTTGAAGGCGAATACAACTTTGTCTTTGATGAAATTGCTGCCATCAGGGATGCATGCAAGGATGCCCACCTGAAGGTAATACTGGAAACAGGCGAACTGAAAACAGCAACAAATATCAGGAGAGCCAGCGAGATTGCACTGGAGGCAGGCTGCCATTTTCTCAAGACCTCGACCGGCAAGGTAAAGCCGGCAGCAACCCCGGAGGCCATGCTTGTAATGCTTGAGGCAATACGCGACTTTCAGAAAAAAACAGGCACTTACTGTGGCATAAAGCCTGCAGGAGGCATTTCAGACCCGGAAACCGCGCTTTCATATTATTGGCTTGCAAAGGATGTGCTGGGGCAGAAAAGAGTTAACAAGAAGTTCTTCCGTATTGGTGCAAGCAGGCTTGCCGGTGCCCTGACAGAGGCTATCCGCAATGCAAGAAACGCCTGACAATTTTCATTGTCTCCTCCCTGTTGTCTGATATTTTCTTTACCAACTCCGTGTCCTGATATGACCGGAGCTGCTCAATGCAGCTTTTTATAACACTGTCCGGGAAGACACCATACTGCTGATATATATCCGCCTTTTCTTCAAGGCGCCTGGCGGCACTAACACATGAGTCCGGAAGCTGTTCCAGCCTGCGTCTTACATCCTTGTACTCTTCGGAGAATATGTTGCCGCCAATAAACGTTTTGCCTGCAAACTCAAGTCCGTCAGGCATCTCCAGCCCATGTCTTGCACCCACACAAAGCCCGGCTAATAGCAGATAAACATCGGCTGATCCGTCAGGGCTCCTTAACTCAAAAGTCTGCCTTTCATCAAGATCTTTTGCTCCACTTGTTTCCAGGGGGTTCTCCTTAAAAATCATATCGGCAGCATTAACCCAGCCAAGCGGCACCCTTACCAGTGCAGACCGGTTCCTCTCTCCCCAGCAAACATTTGTTGGCGCCTCCTGGCCCGGTACAAACCTAAAATAGCTCGTCGGAATAGTGTTTCCAAAGGCTGAAAGTGAAGGTGCCAGGTCCATTATCCCGGCAATTGCCCGCCTGGCCGCATCGCTGATACATCCATTTTCAAGTGTCACATTACGGCCGTTTTGCATAAGGCGCATATGAATATGCATTCCGCTTCCCGCCTTGCCGGAAGTTATCTTCGGAGCAAAACTGACCGTTACACCGTGCTGGTAGGCCAGCTGCCGCAGAATCCACTTTGCGATAACAAGCTGGTCTGCAGCATCCTCAGCACAGGCGGGCAAAAACTCTATTTCGTTCTGTTCATATACAAGATCATTATCAGTGAAGTTTCCAACTTCTGCATGAGAGTATTTTATGGTTGCACCTGTGCTTGACATTGCCAACATCGCATCCCTTCTGAGCTGCCCCCACTTATAGAAAGGTTCCGACTCATGATACCCCCTTTGGTCGTTAGCTTTATAAAGTGGATCCTTTTCACTTATTACATAATACTCTATCTCACCCAT